>LNZM01000100.1 GCA_002007295.1 Candidatus Epulonipiscioides saccharophilum
GTGGATTCTGGCTCGACGTAGACATATTCCGTGATGACCTCAGTAACAACCTCGGTAATTATTTCTGGTTCACTGGCATAATTATATTCGCCTTTAATTAAATGACCGAATGAAGTTATATCTTGTTCGTAATAATCTCTATTGGCTACATTAAGTTTGAAAGCATCTTCTAAGATTATTTTAGTTGGCTCATATTCTAATTTCACTTCGTTACTATTTATAACTGCTTGATCTATATTTATGCTACCAAATACTTTGGTAGCAGTTCTTAGATCTGCTATAGCAATAGAGCTTTTATAATCACCGTCTATGTCCGTCCCATCTCTATCAACAATTATTGATTGTATACTAGAATTTTGAAGATGGATATCGCCACCATGAGCAAAGACAGTACCAGTTATTTCTGCGTTATCAAAATTTATTTCACTATCTCCTATCCCGGCTGTTAAATATAGATTACCATGAATAATCGTATTTTTTAATGTGACATTTGGTGCAGTAATAACCACGTTACCGTAAACTTCATTTAAAATATGTAATCCACTTGTTGTTACAGCTTGGTCGGCTATTCTATTTAATATACTAGCTAACTCGCCTCGGGTTATATATCCTTGTGGATCAAAAGTACCGTCGGGTCTCCCCATTAAATAATCTTCTGTTATTAATAGATCTACAGCATTTTTTGCCCAAGAAGATATTGTTCGTCCATCCGAAAACTCGTTGTAAGAATTTTTCATCACTCTTATATTGTGTTCTTTTAAATTAAAAGCGTTAACTATTGCGTAGGCCACTTCTTCTCTTGTAGCACTGGCGTTAGGTCTAAAATTATGATTTTGATAATTCATGATTTCTGACATAGCCATGATGGATTCTGTAGCCCAGTTTACATAGGTGCCGCTATCGTCCTTTCTATAAGTTACATCGTCGAAAAGTTCTTCATTAGCTGGTGTGAAATTAAATATGTTTTGGAGCCAGACAGCAACTTCAGCTCTGCTTATATTTGCATCGGGCCTAAAAGTTCCGTCTGCGTAACCAGTTACAAATCCGGCTTTATTCAATGCTGTAATACTAGGTTTGGCCCAATGTTGGCTTATATCTGTAAGATTTAAATTTTCGCTAGCATGGATAGGTATAGGTCCAAGAGCGGACAAACTTATGGATAACGCTAAACATTCTGCAATTCGTCGTTTAATTATTTTGCTCATTATAACTCTCCTTCAAAATATTATTTTTAATAATTGTTCTTAATTGTCGATATGAATTATTTTTTTGATTCTAATTTGTAATTATCAATTTTGAATATTATTTTTAATAATTGTTCTTAATTATCGATATGAATTAATTTTTTTGATTCTAATTCGTAATTATCAATTTTAAATATTATTCTTAAATATTATTCTTAATAATTATTTTTAATTAGTAATTTTAACTATTGCTTTTAACTATTTATATTAATTATTATTTTTAGTAATCAAGCTTAGTGAATAATTCATTGCCTTTTTTTACATTTTTATTGCATGTTACACAATCGAATGATAACATATTATGACTATAAAAGCAACAATTATTTGATTTATGGGGTAATTTGTATTTAAAATGTAACAAGCCAGAAACAAATACTTTTCTTCATAAATAAACTTCTTGCAATATTATTAAAATCGTTGTACTATATAGTAGTCAATAAAAATGTCTTAGGAGGAATATATGAAAGCACCAAACGTTTTAATTCTGTTTGCAGATGATCAGAGGTTTAATACTATCAATGCGCTAAATAATAAGGAGATCAAGACTCCAAACTTAGACAAGCTAGTGCAAAGCGGAACAGTTTTCACGCATGCACACATTCAGGGTGGCACTTGTGGGGCCGTATGTATGGCATCACGAGCCATGTTAAACACAGGTAGGTCGTTATTTAAATTAGATGATTTGGGCCAGGGTGTACCGCAGGAGCATACATTAATGGGTGAATTTTTCAAGGCTAATGGATACGAAACATTTGGTACGGGCAAGTGGCATAACGGCAAAAAAGCATTCAATAGAAGTTTTGAACAAGGAGATAGCATATTCTTTGGAGGGATGCATGATCACTGGGCTGTACCATTTTATCATTATGACCCAACAGGTGAATATAATCATGTAATAAGAAAATGTGTAGACCAAAACTATTCTAATCAAGTAAAGAAAACAGCCGGTCAATACATGCGAGCTGGAGAACATTCAACGGATGTGATAGCAGAAAGTTTACTAAATTTCTTAGACCAAAAACATGACAAGCCATTTTTTGCTTATACGTCCTTTTTAGCACCACATGATCCGAGAACGATGCCAGAAGAATTTTTAGAAATGTATAATCCGGAAGAGATAGAATTACCGCCGAATTTCATGAATTATCATTTTATAGAATATGATAACTGGAACTGTAGAGACGAAGTACTAGCACCTTATCCGAGGACATTAAAAAATACTCAACAACATATTGCAGAGTATTATGCTATGATTTCACATTTGGATTATAGAATAGGTTCTATTTTAGATAAGTTAGAAGAAATAGGTGAGAAAGATAATACTATTATAATTTATGCGGGTGACAATGGACTTGCTCTAGGTCAACATGGTCTTTTTGGTAAACAAAGTCTTTATGACCACTCTGTAAGAGTTCCATTAATTTTTGCAGGAGCAGGTATTAAAAAAGGTGTTACCTCCGATGCATTAGTATATTTATTTGACATATTTCCAACACTTTGTGAGCTTCTTGGGAAGAACATTCCAACTAGTGTAACAGGAAAAAGTTTTATTGATTGTTTAAAAGGAACTAAAAACAAATCAAGATCAGAGCTATATCTTGCTTACACTGATAAAATAAGAGGACTTACAAAAGATGGCTATAAATATATCGAACATAGATTTGATGGTGTTACCACCAAACAATTATTTGACCTTAATAAAGACCCATTTGAGATGTCAAATCTCGTTTTAAATCCAAACTACCAAGATAGGTTATCAAATATGCAAAATAACTTAAAAGCTCAAAGTTTAAATTCAAATGAGCTTAGTCACAAACTCGGAGCAACTTATTGGAGTTAATTAAATTTTTAAAAAAGACTAATGTCAATCAAAGCATTAGTCTTTTTTTATTGAAATTGAAATTTAAATATAACTATCTCTATTTTTTTTGAAATTTTATATTTTAAATCTTGCATTTTTACAAATTTTAGTTTATAATAAAAAATATACAATAAATTTGCATTTTAGAATGAAATTAATTTCCAGGTATAAAAAATGTTAATTCTCGTATAGTTTTATAAAAAAATTTGTGTACATGTTTGATTAAAATTAATTTTAACTATACAAAGTTACATAAAAACTTAATGAAATTATATTACTATTGTACATGGAGCTTTCATTATAAAAATTTTGCATTTTTATAAAAGTATAATAATTTTTTATTAAGAAAGGAGCTATAATATGTCAAGATATATAGCAAAAAGACTTGTATCTATGGTTAT
>LNZM01000101.1 GCA_002007295.1 Candidatus Epulonipiscioides saccharophilum
AGATTCTTAAGTTCCCACCTATGCCCCTGGAAGTGGAGTAGCGCTTTTGATCCATTTAAATTTATCTAGAAATTATACCTTTGTAGAATCCGCCACCGCTGCTTGTTGCCCAAATAATATTCTCATTATTTGGCGCAGGATCGAACGACACATCAAAGGCCTGAGTAGCATTCCCAAAGTCTTTGTTAATCTTATGCCAAGTTTTAGCGTTATCCTCTGTTAAATAAATCCCACTATTGAAACAGTCATATTTAGAAAAATTATCTCTAACGATAGTCAGCATTCTATTTTTATTATAAGGATCTCTAGCGATTTCAATAACGATAGGCATTTCAAATATTTTTTGCCAGGTAGCACAATTATCTTGGCTACGCCATATTCCTCCCAACTTAGCTTCGGAAGCAAAATCCCCGGCCGTAACAAATATTTCACCAGAACCCTTATCAACCATAATTCTCAAAACCTGAGCCACTTCGGGAAAGCTACTTACCGGATACCAGTGTTGTCCCTGATCGGTCGATTCGAATAAACCACCAGCCGGCCTTAAAGTAAAATTATCCACTAAGATAACGCCAGATTTAACCCTCGAACCAATCACTACAGAAGTTTGGTCTACGGCTGTAGTAAAAAATAAGCTTGTAGTATCTAGCCTTTCATTAGCAAATTCGATTACCGAATCGATCTCTCTCGTCTCCGGATTCATGACAATTAATTCGCCTACACTGTTTGCGCACGCCCGGGTAATTACCGATAAGCAATATTTCGTGTTTGGTAACAACCCAGTTACTGTTTGCGTTATGCTTGCGCCGTTAGTTATTCTTGCTGCATTCTTTAATATGTTGGTTACAATAGAAACGTCCGCTATATTGCTAACACTCCATCCATCCAAAGTATTCAATTGCGCTGAATGAATACTAACCGGACGACCAGCTGTAGAACTGGCCAACAAAGTACGATTATCAGGCATAAATGCTACATTAAATATACTAGGCAAATGTGGAAGGCCATTATTTACTCTCGCCCAGTTGTAGCCTGCATCCGTAGATTTCCACACACCATATAAATCACCTAATAATTGAGGCCCCCCAGGTTCTGCTATCGGTACGCCGGACATAGCAAAATAGATTACGTTTGGATCTATCGGATCCACTATTATAGTTTTGATAAACGCTCGCCAGTAAATTTTATTATCTTCCGGAATATCAAAAATTCGAGATATAGCATTCCAATTTTCGCCACCGTCTGTTGAGCGAAAAAATTCCCCATTATGCTCCTGCCTAAATATGCACATATACATTAATTTTTCATCATGTGGTGATATCGATACCCAGGCTGCACTTTCCGGCGAGTTAATAATATTTCTTACCGCTACCCCATTCTTTAAATATTTTTCTCCACCTTCTTCTCTCACAAATAATCTATTTTCTCCCGAAAGAAGATACATTTTATCCGGGATTCGTTGGTCTGTAACTATATATCTTCCCGGTAAATTGCTGTTTCCAAGCCCCACATAATTTCCTTCAGCTGTTCTAATAGAATCTATGTTTTTCCACGTCTTGCCATGATCTGTAGACTTAATAAATGTTCTGTACATTACATATACATTCCCGTTTTTATCTATATCTAAATCTCTAGCACCTTGTCTAGTATAAAGTTCTCCATGATAAATGTCGCCATAATGCTGCGACTCTACATTTACATTCGTCGGCTGATTTCGCTTGTCCCAATATTCCTTGTTAGCTTGCCATCCCGTTCCCGTTCTAGTCGATACACTCCAGTTTTTTCCGCCATTTTCAGTCATCCAGATGTCGCCTATAAACATGGATATTTCATGCTCTGCATTATGCATAATATAAACTCTATCAGGATTCGTAGGGTCTATAGCTATCTTACTAAAATTATGAATATACAGCTCCGGTAAGTTCGGATACTTTTTGCTAAACTCTTCTACATCCTTAAAATATTTTCCCATTGCTCTACCTGGACTAAAATACCATATCGGTACAAAATCTCTATTTACTCTGCTTTCTTCTTCTGCAAAAACTTTCTTGTTTATCCTGTCAATCTCTTTTAGATCTATCCCTAGGTCGCCGGTTACATTTTGCCAAGACTCGCCTAGATCCGTACTTTTTAATATAGCTATGTCCGAAATCACCGTTTTATTCAATTCATCCAGTATATATCTAGCTTGGCGAATAGCATATATTATACTTCCATCCTTATCACTAGAGTAGAGATCAAAGTCACGGACTAAATTAGTGTCTTCTCCTGTTTTATCTTCTAAATTCTCTAGCTTAATAAATGATTTTGCGCCGTCCACACTTTTGTATAAGCCATATGTTGTATTCACTAACACTATATTGCTGTTCTTAGGATAAACTACTATTTTGCCAAATTCGGCCCGTGGATCGATTCCTGTATTTTTTAATAGCGTGAAGGTCTCGCCCTTGTCTACTGATTTCCATAGCTTGCCCGGATTATTCGGACTTACTCCATGTGGATGAGTGTAATCTCTCGGATTTTTCTTGCTAATCCAGAAATTGCCCGATCCAACATACCATATGTTATCATCGTTTGGATCAACGGCTATGGCGCTAATCGGTAAATCAACTCCTCCTAACTTCTCAAAACTTTCTCCTTTAGTATTCGTTTTCCAAAAATTCATTCCTCCGCCTATCCCAAAGTTTTCGTCTTGCCGAGAAAAGTCTAATGCGTATAGCCTAACCGGCTGGCCAAATCTTTCCGATTCATCGTAGTCTATAACCGATTGATACGTCTGTCCGCCGTTCTTCGATATATAAGAATTTTGCATGTCCGGAAAATTATACACATAATTCGGGTCCGTCGGATGTATAAACACGTTTTCCGTGTCGCCGGCGGTACCGGGACCGAATTGATACCATGTTACAAAATCTTCCGATTTCATTTTCTTCTCATTCATGAGCTTAAAATATTCGTTTAGTGCTTCATAATTGTAGTCCATTTTTTCTCCTTCTGAATTGATGTTATTCGGCGGCCGAGTATTGCCGTCATGAATTATATAACCCAAAATTTGGCTAATTTATTCAGAATTAAGAAAAAAATCCATATCTAACCTCTCAGTCACTTCGTGACAGCTCTCCTAGAAGGAGAGCCTAAAAAATTAAGCTAGATACTCTTCTCAGAATTACGAATTTTCAGTCTGTACATATTTTTTCAAAACCCATTTAAGTATGAATTTTGGTGCCGGCTTTGCGAGAATTGAAACTGTGTCTATCAAATCCTCTTTGGTTGTCAAACCATTAAATGACATTGTTTCAAAGTGTTGCCCTATTTCCTTTACTACATAATTATTTTTTACGAATCCATTTTTAATGTAAAATTCTAACCTGCTTTTTCTTATAGCAAAATCATTGTATTTTTCCGAAACTTCTTCCATAGATAAAAATATGGTCTTATCATTATAACGACTCTTTATGATGTTTAGCACACGAGTACCGTAGCCTTTAGATCGAAGGCTCGAATCCATTGCAATATATAAAATATAAACTTTGGTATTATTCCTAATTAAATATGTTAACCCTACGAACTTGTCTTCATCATAAAAAGCTAAAAACTCTATATCTTTTCTACGACTTTTGCTTACCAGAAACCATAATGGCAACCTTTCCTTTCCTGGAAAAGACGTACAATATACGTCCTTTATTCCTGATTCTGATTTTATTAATTTCTTGGTTATCGGCCTATATGTTATATTTTCCACAGTTATCCTTCTTTCATGATCTTATCCGCTTATTTAGATGTCGATCTCACTATTAAACGCAACATCAATTTTATATTCTATTTCCATTGGATCGTCAATACCATTCGTTATTATAAGTTTATATATCTTACGTCTATCAAAATATATCGGCTTTAAATTAAATTTAATTTGAAATTCTCTCTCCGTATTATCCTTTGCCTTCTTGTCTGCTACTATAGTTTGCTTATCACTTACACAAACTCCTTCATCATCTATAAAATACAATTTATAATCGATTGGTTTAATCTTATTTCCTACAGCTGTCTTTTGCAATAATTTAAGCGAAAATACTAAATTAGATATTTTTCTGCTTTCACTTATTAACATCAATTGTACATTTTCAGCTCTCTTAGATTGTTTGGATGAATTTTTATAGCATATCAATGGTATAATTAATTCCTGCAAACTAATTCCTCCATGAACATAATTTTCAGCACCTCCCGATTTTTTGATGCGTATTATATTCTTTGGAGCATACCCTATTACTCCCTTAACTTGCATATTTACTTTAATTAAAAATTCAGCTGTTGTATTTTCGGATGTTATAGCATATCTTTTTCCTAATTCATAAATATCACCTTTAAATACATCTTGACTCACCTTCTCTGTTTCTGCCAAAGCCTTATAACTATACAAAAACCCATGATCCGCTGTAATAAAAATCTTTGTACCATTCATTTCCTTTGTTATCATTTTTACAATACTCAAAATTTCTTCTATAGCTATGTTACAGGCTTCAAATACCTTGTTTTCCGTTAAAGCTTTGTCTCCTATCGCATCTATTGAATTATGATAAATGTATACTACTTTTTGCTCATTTGAAATTACTCGACGCTCTGCACTTTTCATTCCTATTAACTCGTTATATGTTATTGCAATACTTTCTTTATTCTTTGTTTTCAGTATCCTTTCTCTATTTTTTATCCCACTAGTTGATTGTCCATCAACTTCAAATAATATTACTGAATCATTTTGTTTTATAGAAAATTCATTATGCGGTAACAGAGCTGCCATACCATAACTTGTTATTGACGGAAATACCGCTTGCATATATTCTAACTTAGCCTTCCCTTCAGTTTGTCGATCAAGATCGTCTTCTAATTGCTTTGCTATCTCATATCTAAAAGCATCAGATATAATTACAAACACTTTACTATTTTTATTTTTCACGTTATCTACATATCTTGAATAAAATTCCCTCTGTCTCGCTATATCGCTAATCTCTCCTTGTGTATCCAAATCTTCGGAAATAGCTTCAATCCAACAATTGTTCAACTCCTTTAAATACCAATTGTTATAAACATTTTCAATATAGTCTGCACTCTGCTTTAATAAATCTCCTAAAACTAAATTTGGATCTTTTAAAGTTTTCCCAAATGCTAAATGAAAATGTCTATAATATTTATCCATTTTATAAGCCTCTGTAACGTAAAATTCGCATATTTGCTGAGCCTCCTTAAAGTGAAATCCAGCACTATTTTTTTTGTAAAACTCATTTATTTTCACAATATTATATAAACATTCATAATAATCCTTACTTTTATTAAACCACGAAGCAACTTTACGTCTATCTATTATATCCAAAATAAAATCTGTTCTTATAACTTGTTCATTTATATCTATAAATAACCTGCTTAATATCACTTCATTAACTGAAGGAAATATTTGAACATCAATTAATGCGTTCATATCCATCTTATTAAATATACTAATTAAATTAACGTACTCCTCAACACTTTTTGTAATTTCATAAAACTTATCATTATAATCAAAATCTTGAACTAAACTATAACAAAAGGCTTTTTTTGAACTTGCAATAAACTCTTCTACCCCTTTAAACTCACTCTTATCAATTGTTTGACATAATCCAGTCAAAAAAATATGAGTTGCTAAATCCATAAGGGTTTTTTGCTCATCTTTTATAAATCCCGTATATTTCTTTATCATCTCCCAAAAAACATTCATATTTCCAACTTTTCTAATTTTAACTAAACATTCATTATTATCATCCTCTAACCCATCCAAAAGAACTGCTACAATAATATTTTTTGCCCCCCCTTCTCTTCTACATAATATAGCCATTATATTAATGTCCAGTTGTGTTGGAGTCACATATACTCTATCCATTTTACGAAGTGCTAGCACATAATTCTCATTTTTCAAAAATTCCCCGTAAATTTTAATAGCCTGACGCATTACATGCGTATTCTCAATATTAAGTTCCTGCATTTTGATAGAAAAATAATCCGCCCTAAAAACTTCACTATACAGTTCTACATCCAAAAGCCATTTTTCTTCATCCTTTTCACAACTAATCGGATTATATATAAGGTAATTACTTTCCAAATCATCAATCGTTAGAAGCTTTTTTACTGCAAAATTATTATTTTCCGTTAATTTTATTATCTTAACATTTTCTATAAATATTTCATCAACAATTTCTGCAAACTCTCTATCGTTATCATTCCAAAAAATAATCCGTCTTATATAAAACTCATCTAACGGTTGCTTAAACCGTTCTATAAGACTGTTTTGTATTGTTTCAAGCGTCATTTTAATCCTCCAAAATATCTAACTCTTTTTATTTCATATATACATTCTATTTAACTTTCGCAATAACATCTTTAAATATCTCATAATTTTTTAATACACCATCATCCAAATCGATATCTATATTTTTATCAGCTAAATGGTGTATCTTTTCCTCAAATTGTCGTATCTCTAACGTTTGTTCTTTCAACGTTTTTAGCCTCTTTTCAAGATTTTTCTTCTCTTTAATCGTAGCCGATATCGCCGAATCCTCAAGGATCGCAATTTGTATGCGATATCTTTCTTGTTGCTCATGTACATAATCAGTACGTATTTTGGCCAATAAATCACTACTATATCTATGCATATAGATTAATCCTTTAAATCCATTTTTCTTCCCACTATCAAAAAGCCAATATATAGGACGCTTCTTATATATTTTACAATGATCACTATAAAATTCATTTAAAAAATAATTACGAATAACTTCTCTCGCTTCACCTTTTGGATTTAATGTCTTCGCTATAAATTCCAAGTTTTCTTCTAGTTCATCCTCTCCGTAAACTACCGAAATAAATTTAATAAACTTACCCACAATATCATCCTCAAAATATTCGTCATCACAAATACGGATTATATTATCAACGTCCGGCTTAAATGTAGTATATTTGCTGTTGTCAAACTCGCCTCCTGCATAGGCTAGCCCCTTTACATCAAGTGAGTATCGTCCGAATATGCAACCTATAGCATAACTAATCAGTGACTTTATTTCACGGGCTAGATCTGCTTTTCTCACTGTTATATCTTTATCTTCTAGTTCTGGGTTTAGTTCATCTTGCAATCCATATATTCCTATAAACATTCGGTTAAGTTCTTCTTCATTTGCTTTTAGTACATTAAAACGATCATTACATTCGTTTTCCCATTGTTTAAATTTATCTGCAATTGTTTTCTCATTTATCTTTTGATCAACTAACGGATGATATTCAAAATCCCATGAAGTCTCAAAGCTATCCCAGTCTTTTTTTGAAATGGCAATATTTTCTTTTACTAATTCAACAACTTTTGTTTCACATTGTTCATCTTTCAACACAGGAAAGTTTGAAAAATTACCTATTCTTAAATGTATAGTGGGATTTAATATTTTAAAAAAATGATTAGCTATTTTACTACCTAATAATCCTAATAAATAATTTAAATTATCTCCAAATGCAGACATTCCTGTTGCTTCATGTATACTACCTGGTATTCTATACCTAATAGCAAAATCACCAGTTGTTATATCTGACCAAGTTATAGCTTCTTTAAAATAAGTCTGAGGACTGTTAATTCCTGAACGTTGTTTTCCATTACTATCTTTAAAATTCCTTATTTCATAGCCATTATTTTCCCAATTTACTAAATAATCATAATTTCCATACCACTGGCGACGTTCCCCGCCTTTATTACAGGGGAACCACTTCATACCACTATTTAAAGCATCTTCTAAAGAACTACAATTCATTGCATATTTATTATTTTCTACCTCATACCATAATCGTAAAAATCTGTTATTGTTAGCTGTTTTTAGCCCTTCTTTAGCATCTAATATATCACCCATTTTTCTCCCGTTCTTAAAGGCTTTAAGTATATCCTCACTCACCCAATAAGCAATCGGATTTCCAGGGATTTTAGTGAAATTTTCTTGGTTAGCTATATAATGATTTTCGACTTTAAAAAATTCTGGTTCTTTTTCATCTTTATGAGAATAACAAAAATCAACTAAACGTACTCCTATAAATTTACAACGAATTGGCATTTTTCGATTAACCCATGCAACAATAGGATTATGTCCTACTTTACCATCAAAGAGTTCTGTTCCAAAATCTACAATAGATGTAAAAGCACAATGATTTAATAAATATTTTCTTAATTTTTCAAAACTAGAGAGAAACATCCATGAAGACGTTGTAATAAAAGAAACAAAACCATTAATTTTACATAAATCATCAACTGCTTTTCTTAACATAACCATTGATAAATCTGATTTTACTTCATAGTAATTGTTTTTAATATATTTATCTAAATTAGGACTGAATCTTGCATTTCCTAAGTAAGGTGGATTAGTTACTACAATATCATATTTTTGACTTAACAATCTTCTAAAATTCCAAGTGTTTAATTTTAAATTATATTCTTCCTCAAATAAAGTAAGTTTTTCAATTTGTTGTGGTTTTTCTTCTAATTCATTAATTTTTAATATTGATCCATATTCTTCACCATCTGTATAACCTTTAGGACAATATATTTGTGGGGCAATACCTTTAGTTAAAAATCTTCTATCATATTTTCTAGCTTTCATCATTATTGCAAAATAAGCAAGTTGGTAAGCTCTTTCATCAATATCAAGACCGTATAAATTATTTTCAACGATTAATCTAACAGTTTCTCTACTACTATAACCTTGATTTTCATATATCTGCATTAATACATCAAATGCGTATACTAAAATATGTCCACTACCCATACAAGGGTCAATTACTTTTAGTTCTTCTAATTTAAAATTATCTTTATTATTTATGATTTTAAGTTGTTGAATTACTTCTTCTGTTTGTTCTGCTTCTTCAAGATAATATTTCCAATTCATTAATTTATGTTCTATATTTAATTTTTCTACCGCCAATCTACCAAGAGAATTTTCTACCATATATCTAATAGCCCAATCTGGAGTATATATAGTAGTCGCAGGTGATAATAATTCTTTTGATATCCTACTTTTAGACATATTCCCATCATAAACTAATTTATTTAAATCAGAAATATAAAATTGATACAACCACCCTACAATTTCAACCGCTTCTTTCCAGTCCTCTTCGGGAATATTATTTACCATATTAGCGATAACACTATTACTACCCAAAATATTATCAGGAAGTAACAATTCCAAATAATCTCCCATTTTCTCAAACATTTTAGGTAGTAAAGAATGCAGCGCATTACATTGCAACAATAGCAAATATCTATATAAGTCAGCTTCAGCACTTGCGGATTCAAGTAACTGATATACTTTTTCCCTATCAATTCCATCCAATTCAATCGTTGTAGCTACTTGTAAAATTTCAGGTTTAAATTCACCCTTATCATTTGTAAAAACTCTAATATGAGTAGGTAAATAATCGTTTACTTCCATAAATCTAAGAGCAATGAACCGGTTAAACCATGTATAAGCTGCTTTTTCCATAGTCTGCTCATATCCATTTTTTCTAATTTCTTCAATCAAGGCTTTTCTTTGATTTATTTTATTACCATCAAGAATAAATCCATTTACGGATACAGCATTTATATCTCCACATCCGTTTTCGTCTATCCCATAATTAAAAGCTTGTTGTTTAACTTGCTCGATCAAATCCGTTCTGGATTGAATAGCAAATTTTTGTATTACTGATTTATTCATAAATAACTCCTTTGTGATTGTATTACCTTTGCCACGATCAATTTACCTGCACAATATCATTCTCATTCAGTTTGTCATATAATTTTTTGCGCATATCTTCAACATATTTATCAATGTCTTCTTTACTTTGTAACCTCTTTGCAGGACAAAGATCATAACGCTTAATAGATACCGACTTAAGTTGTTTTATAGATGTTCCACTAGAAGTTTTTTCTGGTTTAGGAGGAGCCATCAAAATGTCAATACGTTCACAAATAGTCTTTGTTTGGTTAAGCAATTGACTATTAATAGCATCTAAACTAGTTAATGAGATTGCATCTTTTATTTCTTCTCGTTTTCTTACAAAATAATCATCCGCTTTTTTTAACTCTTCTTTACAATTACTTCCGGCCAATGAATGTACATCACCTCTACATTGTATTCGCATATTATTTACTTCCTCTTTTTTTGCCTTTAATAAAAGTCTATATGCATCATCTATTTTTTGTAATAAATCTGGTAAATCTTTAATACGATTATAGGGTTTAGTCAAGTTTAATATTTGGCTAACTTGATCTAAATTATCCAAAGTTTCAGTATCTGCTGAAAAATAATCTCTTTCATTTCTATAACTACTCATTTTCTTTATAGTATTATCAAATACTTGTTTTTGTGTTCTAAAGAATGTTTCGATCATTTCAGTATCTTCTGCCGTATCAAGCAACTCATCTTGTTTAGACAATATATGAGTTAATAAGGCAGTATTATTTTTTTTATGCTCTAAAATATCATCCATTAAATTATGAGCCGAAATAACTTGTTCCTTTTCTGGATACTTTTCATTTTCATAGTATTTTAATAAATTATTATAATAAGTTTGCTTTTCTTTAAATTTATCCATTATAAAATCTACAAGGTCTTTTTCATTATTAGGTATCACATTAGTGTCTAAATAATCACGTAAAAAAGTCATGGCTTTTCTAATTAACTTTTCATCAACTGGTATATGACGTACCACAGTAACTTTCTCAATCTCTACTTTTTTACGAAGATAATCTATCATTTTACGGTCGGTTTTATCTATAATCGTGCCAGCATAATGAATTTCAATTTTTTGTTCTACTAAAAGCCTTGCAATAATGCTTGCAATATCAATCTCCCTAAATCCATATGGAATCTTAGTATATCTTCTTTGAATTTCACCCATGGATGGAGGTGATATCCTTGTGTTTTCTCGTTCTATCCAGCTAAGAACTTCAGCTAATGCCTCTTCATTGTTTTTACCAGATTCAGAGATTGTATTTTGAACAGACCCATTTAAAATTTCTAAAATATCCTTATCACTATCAGTAAAAGAATTTACTAAATTAAGCTTTGTATATACACTGTCTACTAAAATTTTTAAGGCAAATTCAATTTTATCACGAGCATTACTGAAACTCATTTTTACTTTTTCACCACTAACATACAATTTACCCTCTAAAATAGCTTTTTCTATATATTCACGAGTTCTATCTTTTAATTGTTTTACCTCATCTTGATATTTACGTATTATATCTTGTGTTGTTTTGGGTAATTCTGAAATATTACGTTGCTTTGTAAATTTGATAATTTTCATTGCTTGTTCTATTTCTTCAAAGTAGGGTGTTTCATCCGATAATATAATGATAGCTTCTTTACTTAGTCCGGATGTCATCAATATTTCTCTTTCGGTTTTATCATATAACTCACCTGCTTGAGTTATAATTTTAAGACACACGCCTCCACTCGACGACCCACTTACAGTATCATCTATAAATTTGTCAAATCCAAAATCATATTTGCCATACTTAAACTTTGTATGTGTGTAAATTTCATTAAATATAGTTGCTGAAATACTTTTTCTTATATCTTGATTGGAAATATCAACTTTTTTTATATCTCTTGCAATATCTTGTTCTTCATCTGTAAGAAAACTATATTTGTCGCTGTTTTTTGCAACATAATTTGAGCGCATAAGCCTGTCCAAAGAAGTTTTGATAGCTTCCCTAAGTTTAATTTTATCAATTCTTACATCGTCAATCATTAAATTTGAGACATTATCAATATTTGATGGAATATCCTTATTTAAATAGCGTAATAAATACAATAGTTTTAATAAATTAACATCTTGAGGTAAAATTCCATCTCCATTCTCTGCAGCCTTTTGCGCACGATTAATTACTCGCCTAATTGTAGTATCAAGAGCATTGCTTATTGTGTCATAAAAATAATAAAATGGAACTAAAGCATGTTCATCTTTATTTTTAATGGTTTGTGTCGCAAGTTGGTAACAATCTAATAATGACCTTTCTCCGCTAGACTGATGTTTGCTTGCAATACCATAATTTCTAATCGCATCAAAAACTTTTTGAATAATAGTAAACTGGTACGGTACAAATGGATAATTATCCACGTATTCATTCTCATCACGATATCCTTTTAAATCCATCATGCAATCATCGCTAAATGTAAATAAATTTTTTAAAATTGCTTGCGTTTGCTTATAGTTCATAATCAATAGATTTTGGGCATTGTCATTCTTTTTAAGTATACGCTTTTTTATAACTTCATCCGCTGAAGAAGATGTCAAACTAAGTTTTGTATTAAATCTACCCAAAATACCTGAAAAATCCATCTCGTCATGTTTTGTAAAAGTATCTATGGCTTCTTGGCTTGTCACAACAATCCATACTTGACCTTGTGATGTAGAACCCAGCTTTTCAACAATTCCTTGCAAACTTAATTTTAAATTTACATCCGTATTAATATACTGACCTACTTCATCGATCATAAATAATAGCTTAAAATTTTTGTCTTTACTTTTTACATATTTATCAATATCGTTAGCCAACTGATCAATACTCATATCAGAATTTTCTACGCCATTAAACCAATTTCTTGCAGATGTTTCACTCATATCTAAAACTTTAATTAATACTTCCACTATATCATCTTCAAAAAAGGCAATGCTATCCCTTGAATCTATCCAAGCATTTCCGTTAATCTCCTCAAAAGCCTTTTCAAATTCAATTGTTTTATTGTTCTTTTCAATAAATCTTTCTAGTTTAACTATCTTTAAATCATCTCCATAATATCCTAAATGATTATAAAATACCTTGGCCATTGCTCTTACAATCGAAGCATCGTTTTTTTGACCTACTGTCGCTTTACTTATTTCAAACAAAATAGTCTCGGTAGGGTTGTCAACACATCTCTTTATAGTAGAAAAAACAGATGCGTCTTCAATTTTATCCTTAAAATATTCTATCGCACTTTTTCCGGCCACTTTTTTATTGCCTAAAAGGTATGATAACATTTTAAGAAAATGAGATTTACCACTTCCGTAAAATCCCGAAATCCATACCCCTACTTTATTTGTTGAAGTATCAAGTGATTTTGAATAATGATCAAAAAAAGTATAAAAATGTTTTCTAAGCTCCGTTGTAATTACATATTCACTAAGTTCTTGTTTTAGGCTTAAATCATCATCTTGGTTAACTTGGATTACACCATTAATTTGCCTATCTATATCGTTTAAAAACATATTTTTAATATTCACACTTTTTTCTCCAATCTACAACAAGTTAAACGCTCTATAATAATGGCCATCAATAAATTTGCCGAATAACTTTGGACTGATTCCGTCATATTCTCCTGGATAGAAGACTACAACAGGAACATCAAAAAAATGTAGCTGCATATTTTCTAATAAATTATGTGACCTCATATAAGGAAACACTTTTCCCACTCCGGATAAAATTACTACATCACCAAATTTATGATTATCATATTTCATTTTTTCTACAAAAGCGTCAGGAGTTGCTATCTTTTGTATTTGTGTTAAAAGGTATTCTTTGCCCTTTTTCTCTTCTACTGAAGCTACATTTTTTAAAACTCGTTTGCTTTCTAAAATATCTAAAAAAATACGATATAGGTCATATTCAATAATGTGGATCTTCTCATCATATTTAAGATTTTTGATATAGTTTCTTATTCTCATTTCATGCTTTGGGTCATAACAGAAAAAGTGAAATCCAACTTCATTGCTTAACCCTTTATTAGACAAAAAATCTTTATCTGAAATTCTATTTTTAATTAACTCTAATCGTTCATCAATATTTTCCATTTTAGTACCTCATTAAAAATTCCAAAAACTTTAATTATATTATATTAATTTAAATTTTTCAAGGAATGGTTATACGCTTAATATTCTTACCATTTTTTTGCAACAATAAACCGATTTTAAGCAAATTTTAATATTTTCAAGCAAATTTGGGACCTCTTTGCAACTTTCTGACCTCGAATCTAAAAAAAAGTACCTGCTATAATTTGAAATTAAGCTAGGTACTCTCATAATTTTTATTTGGTTAAATTAAGCCGCAACTTCATCTTGAGACTTATTTTTTACTTTAGGCTTTGGAAACCCTATTAGGATAAACACAACCCCAAAAACAAGCATTAATAAAGAATACCAGTTATAAGGCATTACGGACGCAGCGCCAATATGGTTCAGCCCAGCGACAGCTAGTAAACCTTGGACAGCTAGCAACTGACTAGCATAAGGTATCAAACCGCTAGCGGCAGAAGCGAAAATATCTAAGATACTCGCAACTCTTTGCGGTGCTATATCATATTCTTTGGATATATCTTTAGCAATAGGGCCGGCGGCGATTATCGCTACGGTATTGTTAGTTGTGGCCATATCTAATAAGCTAACTAAAGCAGCGATGCTAAGTTCTCCACCTTTGGCGGTTTTTGTTTTAGAGGTCAATTTTTCTAACAACCATTCTATTCCGTTTAAATCTTGCATTAATTTTACGAGTCCACCAACTACGATTGCAATCATAGCTGTGTCCATCATACTGGTTATTCCTTGATGAACTAGCGTAAACGATTCTACTAAAGTGAAACTTCCTTGTAACCATCCAACAATTAATCCCACAGCTATGCTGATAGATAAGGATGTAGCGACATGGTAACCTATTAAAGACAAAGTTACGACCACTATGTAAGGCAACAACTTAATTAAATTTCCTATTGCGAAAACCGAGTCACCGGCTGTCGTAGCTAAAACTTCGGTAATTTTGGCCGGATCAACAGGGACTAGCATTAGGAATAAAATATTCAAAATAACGGCTGGCAAAACCATTAATATATTAAATTTAAATTTATCTCTCATAGCTACGCCCTGTGTCCTTGTAGCTGCGATTGTTGTGTCGGATATAAATGAAAGGTTGTCTCCGAACATTGCGCCACCGACTGCAGCTCCGCACGTTAAAGCTATATTAATATCGGCGGCCTGAGCGATACCGATCGCAATTGGGATTACAGCTCCGATTGTGCCCATGGACGTACCCATAGAAAAACTTAAAATACATGCTACGATAAATATTCCAGGTAAAATCATGTTGGCTGGCAATATCGTTAACCCAATATTTTTTACGCTGTCAACTGCTCCCATGGACCCAGCTACACCATAAAATGCTCCGGCTAATATGAATATCACTATCATTAAAATCAAAGTGTGCTCGCCAGCACCTTTACAGAAAATATTCATTTTCTCTTCAAATGTTTTTCTTTTTGTTTTATCTTCATGTACTATACAAAAGGCTATAGCCGTAGATATCAATACTCCTACTAAAATTGGTAATTTACTGAAGTCTCCTGTTATTAGGCCTATAGAAAAAAATAATACTAAAAAAGCTATTAAAGGTATTAATCCTCTAAAACTTCCTTTATTATCCACTTTTTACCTCCTTGTTTTGCTCTATCATTTTTTGAAGAGCAATTATGTATTTATACGTTGCTATTTTACTATAGTTTTGAAAATATTGCAATCTTTTTTAATTACCAATTTTAGGAAAAAATACAGCATCCTTCTATATATGTACCGATCATTTCATTGCTGTACTTTTACGCTCGACTTTAAATTGTTGTTCAATTACCATTGACTTGTACGTGCTCTGTTATTTTATCGTAATCTTATTATTGTATATTTAACTTAGATCAAATCAATTTTGATACATAACTACATAATGAAGTCGATTTGTATACATAATTACATAATAAAAAAGAAGAAACTCATTCCGAATCTCTTCTATTCCTTCCTTATAAATTAGATAAAATTAAAAAAATACATAATTTTCCCTTGACATTTCTAAAACTCGGTGCTAGAATCGATCCGTATGGCTGTTGTGTTGGCTAGGCTAGCATTAATAGACAGACTATTTTTTTAAACTAAATTCATACAAATTAAGCAAGGAGGTGCCGGAATGCCTACATTTAACCAGTTAGTGCGTAAAGGTAGAAAAACAATTGAGAAAAAATCTACTGCTCCAGCTTTGCAAAAAGGCTACAACTCTCTTAAGAAGAAATCCACAGATATTTCTTCTCCACAAAAAAGAGGAGTTTGTACAGCAGTAAAAACAGCTACTCCGAAAAAACCGAACTCTGCTCTTCGTAAAATTGCGAGGGTTAGACTTACTAACGGAATCGAAGTAACCGCTTATATTCCAGGAGAAGGCCACAATTTACAGGAGCACAGTGTTGTTCTTATTCGTGGCGGAAGGGTAAAAGACTTACCAGGTACTCGTTATCACATTATCCGTGGTACACTAGATACAGCAGGCGTTGCGAAAAGATCGCAATCTAGATCCAAATACGGAGCTAAGAGACCTAAGAAAAAGTAATATAAAAAATTTTAAAAAATATGATAATCGCCCGGCACCAACTATATAGCTTAGTTTATAATAAAATAGATTAGTAAAGGGCGCGCACGACTCACATTTTTTTAATGTGGGCGAGTACCGTTGATTTATCAAATTTAGTTAAGGAGGGAAGACCGTGCCACGTAAAGGACATATCGCAAAAAGAGATGTTCTAGCAGATCCAGTATACAATTCTAAATTAGTTACGAAATTGATAAATACTTTGATGCTAGACGGAAAAAGAGGAACGGCTCAAAAGATCGTTTATGGAGCTTTTGATATAGTAAAAGAAAAAACCGAAAGAGATTCTATAGAAGTATTTGAGGAAGCTTTAGAAAACATTATGCCAGTGCTAGAAGTAAAGGCCAGACGTGTAGGTGGAGCAACATATCAAGTACCTATGGAGGTAAGACCAGAAAGAAGACAAACTCTTGGCCTAAGATGGTTAATAACCTACATGCGCAAAAGAGGCGAAAGAACGAGCACACAAGCTTTGGCTGCAGAACTTTTAGATGCACTCAATGGATCTGGTGGAGCCGTTAAGAAAAAAGAAGATACACACAAGATGGCTGAAGCTAACAAAGCATTTGCACATTATAGGTGGTAGTAAGGCACGAAGCCTAAAGGAGGAATAACATGGCAGGAAGAGAATATCCGCTCGAAAGAACTAGAAATATTGGTATCATGGCTCACATTGATGCCGGGAAGACAACATTGACTGAGCGTATTTTATTCTACACTGGAAGAAATCACAAAATCGGCGAAACTCATGAAGGTGGAGCTACGATGGACTGGATGGAACAAGAAAAGGAGCGTGGTATAACAATAACCTCAGCAGCGACTACTTGTTTCTGGAACAATAATCGAATAAACATTATTGATACACCAGGTCACGTTGACTTTACAGTAGAAGTTGAGCGTTCTTTGAGAGTTCTAGACAGTGCTGTTGGTGTCTTTTGTGCAAAAGGTGGCGTAGAGCCGCAATCTGAAACAGTGTGGAGACAAGCAGACAAATATAACGTACCGAGAATGGCATTTGTAAACAAGATGGACATAATGGGTGCAGATTTTTACAACACGGTTGATATGATGAGAGATAGATTAGGGACGAATGCGATACCGGTACAATTACCGATTGGTGCAGAAGACGAATTTATCGGATTGGTTGACCTTTTAGAAAATAAGGCTTATGTTTATAAAGACAATCTTGGACAAGAAGTTACAGAGGTCGAAATCCCAGATGATCTTAAGGAAAAAGCCGCTCAATTTAGAGAAGAAGCAATCGATGCTATCGCTAGTGTTGACGATGATTTGGCCGAAAAATATTTAGAAGGAGAAGAACTAACTCTGGATGAATTGAAAAAAGGCCTAAGAAAAGCAGTAATCGACGGTACAATTGTGCCGGTATTATGCGGTTCTGCTTATAAAAATAAGGGTGTACAAAGACTATTAGATGCTGTCATCGAATATATGCCCGCACCGACAGATATCGAAGCAATAAAAGGTGTAGATCCAGATGACGGAGAACCGATGGTGAGACATGCATCGGATGAAGAACCGTTTTCTGCATTAGCCTTTAAAATCATGACCGATCCATTTGTAGGAAAGTTAGCATTCTTTAGAGTTTATTCTGGTACACTAGAAGCAGGATCATATGTATATAATTCTGTTAAAGGTAAAAAAGAGAGAATTGGACGTATCGTTCAGATGCACGCCAACTCTAGACAGGATATATCCAAAGTTTATGCTGGAGACATTGCTGCAGCAGTTGGCCTAAAAGGGACGACTACCGGCGATACTCTTTGTTTTGAAGATGACCCTGTTATACTAGAATCTATGGTATTCCCTGAGCCTGTTATCTCAGTTGCTATAGAGCCAAAAACTAAAGCTGGCCAGGAAAAAATGGGTATAGCTTTATCTAAATTAGCAGAAGAAGATCCAACCTTCAAAGCTTATACAGATCAAGAAACTGGACAGACTATTATCGCCGGAATGGGCGAGCTTCACCTTGAGATTATCGTAGATAGACTTTTACGTGAATTTAAAGTAGAAGCTAATGTTGGTGCTCCTCAAGTTGCTTACAAAGAGACTTTGGCCAAAGATGTCGATGTCGATTCTAAGTTCGTTCGTCAATCTGGTGGTAGCGGTCAGTACGGACACTGTAAAGTTAGATTCTCTAGACTTGACCCTAACTCTGAAAAAACTTATGAATTTAAGAGTTCCGTTGTCGGTGGATCTATTCCAAAAGAATATATTCCAGCCGTTGACAAAGGTATTAGAGAAGCTATGACTAGTGGTCCATTAGCTGGATATGAAGTTCTTGGTGTTATGGCTGATTGCTACGATGGATCCTATCATGATGTTGACTCATCTGAGTTGGCGTTTAAAATTGCTGGTTCCATGGCATTTAAAGATGCTATGAAAAAAGCCGGCGGATTACTACTAGAACCTATAATGAAAGTTGTAGTTATCGTTCCGGAAGATTACATGGGAGATGTTATAGGTAACCTTAACTCTCGTCGTGGTAGAATCGAAGGAATGGAAGCTCGTAACGGTGCTCAGGAAATTAGAGCATTGGTTCCATTAGCTGAAATGTTTGGTTACGCCACAGACCTTCGTTCTAGAACACAAGGCCGTGGTAACTATTCTATGGAGTTTCATCATTATGAACAATGTCCAAAGAGTATTCAGGACAAAGTTGTAGCAGACGGAAAATAAATTAAAATTAGGTAGAATAATTCCAACAATAATTGGAAATAATTATATTAAAACTAACTGAAGTTATATAAACTCAGTTGCATTTCAAGGAGGATTTTTTAAAATGGCTAAAGCTAAATTTGAACGTACAAAACCACACGTAAATATTGGAACAATCGGACACGTTGACCATGGTAAGACAACTCTTACTGCAGCGATCACCAAAACTCTTCATGAGAGATATGGTACAGGTGAAGCGGTTGCGTTTGACAATATTGACAAGGCTCCAGAAGAAAGAGAGCGTGGTATCACAATTTCAACAGCTCACGTTGAGTATGAAACACCAAATCGTCACTATGCACACGTTGACTGTCCAGGCCATGCTGACTATGTAAAGAACATGATTACTGGTGCGGCTCAAATGGATGGAACTATTTTAGTTTGTGCTGCTACTGACGGACCTATGGCCCAAACTCGTGAGCATATACTACTTTCTCGTCAGGTTGGCGTTCCTTATATCGTAGTTTTCTTAAATAAATGCGACATGGTTGATGACGAAGAACTTATCGAGTTAGTAGAAATGGAAATTCGTGAGCTTTTAAATGAATACGAATTCCCTGGTGATGATACTCCTATTATCCAAGGTTCAGCTTTACAAGCTCTTAATGATCCAATGGGTCCTTGGGGAGACAAAATTATAGAAATGTTTGAAATCATCGACGAGTATATTCCAACTCCTAAGCGTGATACAGAAAAGCCTTTCTTAATGCCTGTTGAGGACGTATTCTCTATTACTGGTCGTGGTACTGTTGCTACTGGTAAAATAGAATCTGGTATATTAAAAGTTGGCGATGAAGTTGAAATCGTTGGTATTAAAAAAGAGACTCGTAAAGTGGTTTGTACTGGTGTTGAGATGTTTAGAAAACTTCTTGATCAAGGTGAAGCCGGAGATAATATAGGAGCATTACTTCGTGGTGTTCAAAGAAATGAAATTGAGCGTGGACAAGTTCTATGTAAGCCTGGATCTATTACACCTCATACTAAATTTAAAGCCGAAGTTTACGTTCTTAAAAAAGAAGAGGGTGGCCGTCATACTCCATTCTTCTCTAACTATAGACCACAGTTCTATTTCCGTACAACCGACGTAACTGGACTAATTAAACTTCCAGAAGGCGTAGAAATGTGTATGCCTGGAGATAACATCGAAATGGAAATTGAATTAATTCATCCAATAGCTATGCAACAAGGTCTTAGATTTGCAATCCGTGAAGGCGGACGTACTGTAGGATCTGGTGTTGTTTCTGAAATTATAGAATAATTAATCCATTTCTATCATAGAATAAACTAACAATAAAAAGGAGGTACCCCCTCCTTTTTGTGCATTCAAAATTACAAAAAATTTTCGATTATCTATCCATACATTTAACATTAGAACATATTTTTATATAGGGGGAGGTCATTTATTATGGCAGTTGCTTTAAAGAGAGGACAAAAATTTAGTTTAAGTACGGCTTATCCAGGTCTTAGTCAACTTGTAATAGGTCTTGGATGGGATGCTAAAAAACCTGTAACGGGATTATTTTCAACAGCACAACCTTTTGACTGTGATGCTGCAGCAATAGCATTATCGAATGGTAAATTACAAAGAAAATCCGATATGGTATACTATGGTAATCTATGTCATCCAAGTGGCGCTATTTTACATGCTGGGGACAATATTACAGGAGCTGGTGATGGGGATGATGAACAAATTATACTTGATTTTGACAAATTACCACCACATTTAAATTCTATTGTTCTTGTTGTTAATATTTATGAAGCAGCAATAAGACATCAACATTTTGGTAGTATTGAAAATGCTTATATTAGAATATTTAATAAAACAAACAATAGAGAAATTTTAAAATATAATCTAACTGATAATTATGCAAATTTAAATGCTATTATAGTTGGAGAACTCTACAAAGAAGATGATGAATGGAGATTTAAGGCTGTTGGCGTAGGTACATCTGAACTAACATTAACTTCTTTATCCAAAAAATATACTTAAGATTATTTTATTTATGTAAATTTTTATTTTTGAAAAATAGACCGATCAGTTTTTCATTATCACAGTCTATTTTTGTTAGTTTTTAACTTTGTTTGTTTATCATGTTTTCTATAAATATTCCATATCCTGTTGTTGGATCATTTACGAATACATGACTTATAGCACCAATAATTTTTCCATTTTGAATAATCGGCGAGCCACTCATACCTTGAATAATTCCTTTTGTTATCTCTAGTAACTCTTCATCTACAATTTTTATAACCATTCCCTTCGAAGGCTCGCTTATATGCTTTGCTATTTTTTGTACTTTTACATCGTATGAACGAACTCCTTCTCCAGTAAGATTTGCTAATATTGTAGCATTTCCTTCTTTTATTTCACTAGAAGTTGCTACTTCTACTAGTTCTTTTTCCATTTGTTTAATATCTGGGGTATCCATAATACCAAAAATTCCACAATTAGTATTGTTTGCTATACTTCCTAAACTAGCAACGTCCGCTGTGTCTATTATACCGCTTATTTCGCCCGGTACACCTATCTCACCTTTTTTTATGCCATCAATTTCTGCTTCCATTATCTTTCCATATGAAATCGGTATAATCTTTTCAAATTCTGTATCTGTTATCCCATGTCCTAATGCTCCGAATTTTCCAGTAGTAGGCTCTACATAAGTTAAAGTGCCTAGTCCTTGAACCGTATCTTTTATCCAAATACCTAACTTATAGCTTCCTTGAGTACTAGAATATTCTGGGGTTACTTCTGTTCTTATACACTTATTTTCTCTTATTAAATCTAATACTATCGGCTCGGCTAAATTGCCTTCTACATATTCTCTAAAGTCTTCTTTAGTATTTACCGGATTATCGTTAATAGAAATTATTCTATCACCTTTTTTTATTTTACCTTTTGCAGGATTAATGGGGCCTTCGGGAGATTCAAATTCATTTGTATCAACCACACAAACACCCATAGAATGAACTTCAATACCGATAATTTCGCCTCCTGGAATTACTTCTATATGAGGATGTGCGGATACTAATACAGTTTTTATTGGTATGGATCCTAATAAATTGATTTTAAGTTTTGCACTACCTTTTTCAGAAGCCTTTATAGTTAAAGGTTCATTTAAATTTACACTTTTTATTTCTGTTAATACTTTGTTTATATCATCATCTAAAATTAAATCGTCATCTTGGGCCTTTATTGTGGCCTTTACCGGAATATTAAAATCTATATTATATTCTCGACCTACGATCATATTTATTTCATCAGGTAAATAGAATTTGGTAATTATAACAGGGCTTATTAATATCATAAGACATATACAAGTCAGTAAAATTAATAATATTTTTTTATATTTATCCTCATACAAGTTTACACATCCTATTCTTTACTGTAATATCGTATACTAATAAAATTGCCTATTTACGTAACATTTATACAGTTTTACAGATTATTCATAAGGTATTATTTGCATAAACAAGAAATACAAGGAATTATCATTAGAGTATTAATTATTTTTTATAGCATTCTTAAGTTTTTAATATTTTATTAAATTGATCTACTATAAAAGTTGCTTTACTAATATCCTTAATTGCACAAAAAATGGTATCATCACCAGCTATAGTTCCAACAATATCCGTATAATTAAAAGTATCGATAGCTGAAGCAACGGCCTGACCCATGCCGGGTAAAGTTTTTATTACTAAAATATTATGAGCTACATCTATTGTTAAAAATCCGGCTTTAAACACTCTGATCACTTTAGTAGAGATATTATTTTGAATACTTGGATTAATAGGACTATTGGAATTATTTTTTAATGCTATATATTTTTGAGTATCTGCACTAGTAGTTATTTTGGTCAGTTTTAATTCTCTAATATCTCTAGAAATAGTAGCCTGAGTAACTTTAAATCCGGATTTTTCCAAAGTTTCTACTAATTCCTCTTGCGTTTGAATGCTGTTTTCACTTATTAGGTTTAAAATTCTAGACTGCCTTTCTTCCTTCTTTCTCATTAGTTGTCATCCTTTTTAAATATTTTCTTACTAAATACTTCAAAAAAATCTCTATTAGAAAGCTTGATTAATTTTATAGTTGTAGAAGACTTACTTATTTCGATTAAATCATTTTTATTAATGGACATTTTTACAACGCCATCTATACATAAGCTAAGTTCCTCTTGTCCTTGAAGTCTAATAGAAACAATGTCTTGATTAGTCAGTACAATACTACGAGAATAAATAGTATGCGGACAAATAGGAGTTAGGATTAAATTATCCGAAGAAGGAATTACAATTGGTCCTCCAGCCGACAAATTATAAGCTGTAGAACCAGTGGGAGTGGATATTAAAATTCCATCTGCGGGATAAATGTCAAATACTTTATGATTGATGCTAATTTCAAATTCTGTTATCCTACTGCTAAAGGATCTGATTAGGCTAGTTTCGTTTAATGATAAAAATTCATATGTCATTTCATTATTCGATACGTTTGTGGTTAACATCATCCTTTCTTCTACTTTAGCATTCATTAAATTTTTTCTGGTTAACAAGCTTTCTATTTCTGACGCTTCTATATCGGCTAAAAAGCCTAATCTACCTAAATTAACGCCTAATATAGGAACACCGTATACTATGGCTTCTTGAGCCACCCTTAAAATTGTACCATCTCCTCCTACTACAATCAAAAGATCTACGGATCTATACATTTCGTTATTTTCTGATTCTAATTCAAATTCTAGTTTCTCTTTTCTTAATATTTTCATTATTTGAGATGTAACTTTTAAGTCTTTATCTTTATCTATATTAGTAGCTATTCCGATTTTCAAAATTATAACTCCTCATGCGATAACGTAACAATTTCCTCAATTATACTTTCTTTATCTAAATGTTGATCCGATTTCGAATTTGATAGATAGATTAAATATTCTCGATTTCCCTCGGGTCCTTTTATCGGTGAAAAATCTAAGCCTAATATACAAAAACCTAATTCTACTGAATAATTCCATATTTGATTTATGACTCGCTTGTGAACCGCTGGATCTTTAACAACACCATGTTTTTTTACCTCTTCCCGACCGGCTTCAAACTGAGGTTTTATTAATGCTACTATTGATCCATCCATGGCTAACAAATTTTTGCTGGGTATCAATATTTTAGTCAACGATATAAACGATACATCAATAGAGCCGAAATCTATTTCTTCTGCGATCTGTTCATGGGTTACATATCTCATATTAGTTTTTTCCATTAAAATAACTTTATCATTTTGGCGCAAAGACCATGCAAGTTGGCCATAACCTACGTCTACCGAATAAACTTTTTTGGCTCCATTTTGTAGCATACAATCTGTGAATCCGCCGGTGGATGATCCTATATCTATACATATTTTATCGGCTAAATTTATATCAAATTTTTCGATAGCCTTTTCTAGTTTAAATCCACCACGGCTAACGTAGCGCATTTTTTGCCGTACTTCTATATTAGAACTAATCTTAACTTTTAGGCCTGCTTTATCCTCTTTTTGCCCATCTACATATACTACGCCGGCCATAATATATGCTTTAGCTTTCTCTCGAGATTCGGCTAATGCCCGTTGTGTAATTAATATATCTAGTCGTTCTTTTAACTCACTCATATTTAAAATTCCTTACTTATTATTATATAATTCTTGTATTTTATACTTAATTGTTTCCGCTATTTGATACGATTGTAACTTATTTTTTATAACAACTTTTTTATTTTTCCCTGCTCTATAATTCTTGTATTTTATACTTAATTGTTTCCACTATTTGATGCGTTTATAACTGATTTTTCTCTAGCACTTTTTCTATTTTTCCCTACTCTATAATTCTTGTATTTTATACTTAATTGTCTCCGCTATTTGATGTGGTTGTAACTGATTTTTCTCTAGCACTTTTTCTATTTTTCCATGTTCTATAATTCCGTTTTTGTACCCAAATTGAATATATTTTTTAGAGATATTCTTAGAAATCAGAGCATTGATTATTAGGCTAGAAAACCCACCTATTAAGACATGATCCTCAATAGTTACGATAACATCGTAAGGATTTACTAAGCTCACCAAACTATCAACATCTAATGGAGAAATCATAGCTATCTCGGCAAGACCTGCATGTATATTATAATCAATTTTTAGGTAATTGCATACATCCAAAGCCCAAATAGTAGCTTTACCAGTAGCTAAAATCAATATATTTTTACCTTCTATGTGCAACAAAGGGGCCGAATTTTTTAGATAGTCTATACTCTGTAGTTTTGTTTTTGGAGAACTACCTCTTGGATATCTAATTGCAACTGGGCCGTTTTTCATTAATGCATAATTGAGAGCGCTTTCTATTTCAAGTGGACATTTTGGAGATAGAATAACCATATTTGGAATGTGAGATAAATATGCTATATCAAAGATTCCTTGATGAGTTTGGCCATCCTCTCCGACTAAACCCGAACGATCTATGGCGAAAATAACGGGTAAGTTCTGCAAAGCGCAGTCGTGTAAAATTTGGTCATAAGCCCTTTGTAAAAACGAAGAATAAATAGCTACTACCGGCCTTATCCCATCTATTGCTAATCCGCAGGCAAATGTTACCGCATGTTGTTCGGCAATGGCTACATCAAAGAATCTATCTGGAAATTGCTCGCTAAATTCCTTTAAGCCTACGCCCTCTGTCATAGCCGCAGTAATGCCAACTATTTTTTTGTTTTTGCTAGCTAGTTTAACCATGGCATCACCAAAAGCATCTGAAAATGTATAGGTCAATTTTGAATTTTTCGATGCAATCCCATGATATTTGGTCGGCTCTTTTTCCGCTAAAAAATATCCTTTACCCTTTAACGTATTTACATGAATTAGTATTGGCCCGTTTAGCTCTTTGGTCACGCTGAGT
The DNA here is from genome assembly GCA_002007295.1 of Candidatus Epulonipiscioides saccharophilum. Taxonomy (GTDB): domain Bacteria; phylum Bacillota; class Clostridia; order Lachnospirales; family Cellulosilyticaceae; genus Epulonipiscioides; species Epulonipiscioides saccharophilum. Next base: position 26,107 of record LNZM01000101.1, read on the forward strand.
ACTTTAATCAGTTCATCTATATTATGGCCATCTATCGGTCCAAAATATTTAAATCCCATCTGTTCAAATATAGTTCTTTTAATAAAAAGATTTTTTAGACTATTTTTGGTATGTTTAATAGTACCCATGAGCATTTTACCAATTTTCGGAATTTTACTAAGAAACTTAACTAAATTAACTTTACTTCGTTGATATTTTTGATTAGTTCTAAGAGAAGTAAGATAACGACTCATTCCACCTACATTCTTAGATATGCTCATTTCATTATCATTTAGGATTACTATTAGATTAGTGTTGGACCGGCCGGCATGATTTAGAGCTTCGAAAGCCATTCCACCGGTTAAAGCACCATCTCCAATGACAGCCAAAACATGGAAATGTTGATTTTGCAAATCTCTAGCTGTTGCTATACCAAAAGCTGCGGATATAGAAGTTGAGCTGTGACCGGTTTCAAAAATATCATGAGGACTTTCATGACGCTTTAAAAATCCGCTTAATCCTTCAAATTGTCTTAGCGTATTAAATTTTGTTTTTCTACTCGTTAAAATTTTATGGGTATACGTTTGATGTCCAACATCCCAAATTATTTTATCTTTTGGCGAATCAAAAACATAATGCAATGCTAATGTTAATTCTACCACGCCTAAATTGGATGCAAGATGGCCTCCTGTTTTAGTTATAGACTTTATCAAAAATTTTCTAATATCTTTTGAAAGAAGCTCTAATTGTTTTGTATCTAACAATTTTATATCCGATACTTTCCTTATTTCCCTAAGAATTTCAAACATAGCCCATTCTTCCTTTTCTACTTATTAATAATTTATCTAAGTATACTTTCTTTTAAGAGATAAGGCAAGGAAAACGAAAAAAACGTCCAAAAATGGACGTTCTATATTTCTAATCTACCCTGTAAGGCCCGGGATAAAGTCACTTCATCAACATATTCTAAGTCGCCACCAACGGGCACTCCGTGTGCAATTCTTGTTGTTTTTATACCGAGAGGCTTTACTAATTTACTTATATACATAGCTGTAGTTTCGCCTTCTACATTCGGATTAGTGGCTAAAATTATTTCTTCTATATCCTCTTCCTTTATCCTATCTAGGAGTTCCTTAACTCTTACTTCATTCGGTCCAACACCGGCCAATGGAGATATAACACCTTGGAGAATGTGATATATTCCTCTAAATTCACCCGTCTTTTCATAGGCTGCCATATCTCTTGAATCCTCAACGACCATAATAATTTTTTGATCTCGATCTTTGTCCGCACACATTGGACAGATTTCGTTATCTGTTATTGTGCAACACCTTTTGCAATATTTTATATTATCCTTTGCACTTACAATAGCTTGGGCTAATTCTTCTACTCTATCTTTGGACATCGATATTATATGAAATGCTAATCGGCCAGCTGTCTTTGCACCAATCCCTGGAAGCCTGGATAACTGTTCTATTAATGAAACCATCTGGCTTCCATAATAACCATTCATTTAAAATAAACCTCCCATGCCCATAGGCATATTACCACCGGTGATTTTTGCCATCTCATTTTGAGAAAGTTCTTCTGCTTGTCTTAAGGCCTCATTTACAGCAGTTAGAACTAAATCTTCTAAAGTTTCTATATCATCCGGATCCACCGCTTCTTCTTTAATAGAAACGGATTTGATTTCTTTATTAGCTGAAGCGACAACTTCAACGATTCCGCCCCCAACCGTTGCTGTAACAGTCAGGTCGGCTAATTTTTCTTGGGCTTCTTCCATTTGTTTTTGCATTTTTTGTGCTTGTTTCATAAGTTGACCCATGTTCGGCATTCCGAAATTTTGTTTTGCCATTTTATATTCTCTCCTTTATTGTTAATAATCCATATCAATAACTTTAAAATTTATTTTATTTTCTATTTCCTTAAGAGAAATATTATTACTTACATAGGCTGCTCTAGCAGTGTTTTGAACTTTAAATTCTTTTTTGGTAACTCTAGCAATAGCTTCCTTTATATCCTGAAGATAACTTTTGGCAAATGGATCTCGAGTATCGGAGACATTTTTTTCGGATGAGGTATCCATAATATAAATGACTTCATCTTTAATATACATGTCCATGGTACCATTTCTAAAAAGACTACTAAGCATTTGTGACATATTTGATACAATCTCATTCCACACGCCCAAAAAATTTTGATATTCTTCCGACGATGCTTTGGCCAAATTTAAGACTTCTGCAGGACTTTTTGGGGCACTTTGACTAAGATTATTAGTCTCCATTACCCGAATGCCGTTTTTTTTTACGTTTTCTAACTCTTTTTCCAATGCGTCTATTCTATCATAAATAGCATTTTGTGATAAGTCAGTTTCTGGTGTACATAACTTTATTATAGCTATTTCTAGCGTAATTTTTGGTGTTGTAGAACTTTTCATTTCTAGATCTAATTGCGTAAAAATATTTACATATCTAAAAATGCTTTCTATTGTTAGTTGCTCGGCCTGACGCTGTAATTGCAAAATATGCTCGCTATTGTAATCCAAAATTCCACTTGTATCATTATTTGTGCTTTTGGCTATTAATAAGTTGCGACCATGCAAGAGCAAGTCTTTAACAAATTGCTTTATATTCCTACCTTGATAATTTATTTGCTCACAAACTTTTAACGCTTTCCCAACATCAAAGGCCATAATAGAATACATTAATTCAAATATAAAATTATTGTCCACGGCACCGATTAAATCTAATATTTTATCAAATGTAATTTGCTCATTTACATAAAATGATATACATTGTTCCAAAATGCTAAGAGCATCTCTCATTCCCCCATCGGCTAAGCGTGCTATATATTCTAAGGCTTTATTTTCTATATCAATATTTTCTTTAGTCATATAATCTTTCAAAGAAGAGAAAATATCAACAGTTTTTATACGGCGAAAATCAAATCTTTGACATCTAGATAAAACGGTGGCTGGTATTTTTTGTGGATCAGTAGTTGCTAAAATAAACACAACGTATGCTGGTGGCTCTTCTAAGGTTTTTAACATGGCGTTAAAAGCCGAAGTTGAAAGCATATGAACCTCGTCGATTATATATACTTTATACTTTCCAAAGGCTGGAGTATAGCGGACATCCTCTTTAATTTGGCGAATATCGTCCACACCATTGTGGGACGCTGCGTCTAATTCGATAACGTTTATACCGGCCGTACTCTCTATTTCTTTACATACGGTGCAATGGCCACATGGGCTACCATCTTCCATAGGTTCTTGACAATTTATAGCTTTTGCAAAAATTTTGGCCACTGTAGTTTTGCCCGTACCTCGTCCACCAGTAAAAAGATACGAATGAGCAACTCTATTTAATTGTATTTGATTCTTTAAAGTTTTTATGATGTGCTCCTGTCCAACAATGTCCGAAAACTTTTTTGGACGGTACTTTCTATATAGTGTAAGATACATGCATTCCCTCTCAATTAATTTAAAAAAATCTATTCTTATTATAACAAGCTTATTAATTATTCGATAGGCTAATTCATAATAATTATAGTTGACTAACTCCTCCAATTATGCTATTGTCAATCATGTTAGTTTAAATTTATGTTGATGGAGGTTTCAAATGGAAAAATTTATTTGTACTGTATGCGGATATGTTCACGAAGGAACGGAACCACCTAAAAAATGTCCTGTTTGTAAGGCACCGGCTAGCAAATTTAAAAAACAAGAGTCAGCTGATGGCTTAGTTTTTGCAGACGAACATGTTGTCGGCGTAGCTAAAGGTGTAGATCAAAGAATCATTGATGGTCTACGTGCAAACTTTGAAGGTGAATGTACTGAAGTTGGAATGTATTTAGCTATGGCACGTGTTGCGCATCGTGAAGGTTATCCAGAAATAGGCCTTTATTGGGAGAAAGCAGCTTATGAAGAAGCAGAACATGCTGCAAAATTTGCTGAGTTACTAGGTGAAGTAATAACAGATTCTACCAAGAAAAATCTTGAGATGCGTATAGCCGCTGAACATGGCGCTACGGCTGGTAAAAAAGAACTAGCAAAGCTCGCTAAAGAGCTAAATCTAGATGCGGTTCATGATACAGTCCATGAGATGGCAAAAGATGAAGCTAGACATGGTAAAGCTTTCCAAGGACTTCTTGAAAGATTCTTTTAATATATCCCCTCTTTATCGAGGGGTATTTTTTTTTCAAAATAATAGCTCCTCATCATCCTCCTCAAAATCTTCGTTCATACTGCTTACCTCTTCATTTTTGGCCAAAATATCTTTTTCCGGTTTATCTTTATCTGATTTTTCTGGCTTTAACTTATTTATAAATTCTGGGAATCCAGTCATAATTCCTGGTGCCATATCTAATAACTTACTAAGGCTATCTTGGTTTTTAATGTTAATTAATTGTGTTGTTCCATTATTAATTACCAATACTGCACTAGGTGAAATTTTGGCTCCTACTCCACCAGCATTGCTACCCATAGGTCCGTCAATATAACGTTCTTTTTCTTTGTTTTTTTCCTTAATTTTGGATGAGCTTTTTCCGCCCATACCTAAGCCAAAGCTTACGTCAACTAACGGAACTAAAATTGTATCCGCTATGTGTATAGGTTCTCCAACTACTGTTTTGGTTGTAATAAAATGTTCTAAATCCTTCAATAAAGTTCCAATATTATTTTCTGTCATTTTATATTTCCTCTTCCTTATCTATGTCCTTAGTTGTTTCTTTAGCTGTTTTCTTATCTTTCTCTGGTTGATTAGTTTCCTCTGATTTATCCGACTGTATGCTACTTAGTATTTCTTTAGTAAAATTTATACAAGGTTTATATAAGATAAGATTTAAAAATATCCTTATAAGTGTTGCTATATTAAAGTGTCCTTTTGCAAATGCATCACCCCAAAGTCCGGCTTCATTAAAGTTACCATAAATAGAACCATAACGAGAATAAGTCGGGTAAAATATTGAACACATACCAATAAGTTCACCTGTTCTTTCGGGTGAATGAGTACCTATTTCTAATTCGAAATCAAATTTTTTGGGCGATACAGTCTTAATTACTCGCTTCACAGTACTAAATAATTTATCTATTGCTTGCTTTCTATATTCACTATCTCGGATAGTAATAAATAGATGTCCATAATCGAATTTATTCTTTTGTTTTGTACTATTTTTTGCAGGTTCAGTTTCAATTTTAGTCAAATCCAAATCTTTTTCAGGTGAATCATCGAAGACAATGGTAAATAAACCAGTAAACTCTCTCTCAAATTCTTCGTCTAAATTATAAAATACAATAGCAAACTCTTTGGTCAATGAGAAATCCATATTTTTTGCGAATTCTTCATCAAAAGCAAAGGCTTCGTCAAATTCTAACTCTAAATCTAAATCCGAAAACATGGATTTATTAGAATCGAAATTTATAATAGCCGAACTATCAGGCAATGCTTCATTTAGTTTATCGGTTGCTGTTGCTGTTGCAAGCTTTTTTTCAAATTTTGGATTTAATTTTTTATTTGGCTTGCTTGTATCAGATCTAAGAGAAGATTCATTTGTGATTTTTTCACTTTTTGTATCAGATCCACGAGAAGATTCATTTGTGATTTTTTCACTTTGTTTAGTAGTTTCTTTATTTATTTCGACCTTTTCATCTTTATCTTTAAGAGGCCGAGGATAAATTAGTTTATTAAAAATAAACACTTCATAAACTAAGTTATCGGCTATATAATCCGCTTTAATTTTAATAAAGCTCCACAAAGCAAATTGCATATTTAGAATTAAATTTTCTCTATTTTCTACATAGACACTATATTTATTTGGCAAGAATAAAATTAACAATATTAATGAAAACAAAACCAGCAAAATTATACCTATTATTTCTAATATTATCATTTCCTTTTTTCCTTAAGATCTGCCAAAGAGATTATTTTTCTATTATATATTAAATCTATAAAATCGCTAGTAAATTCTACAGCTGTTTGTTTATCCTCGGCCAATGCTACTAAATAACAATTTTTATACGTTTTATTTAAATATTTACCTTTTACGATTTCAAAGATAGCTGAGTCATTCTTAGAAGTACAAACAAAATATAATTGAGTAGGATAATGACCTACGGCTATTTCTAATTTCATTAATTTTGTAAATTTAATATTTTTGTGAATTTTTAATTGGCTAGATAAATTCATAAAATTATAACATAAGCAAAACTTCTCTTACAATTTTGCAGGCCACAGCGGTAGAAACAGAACTTTGATCATAATGGGGTGATAATTCTACAATGTCAGCACCAACAAAATCTAAACCTTTTAAGCATAATAAACTTTCTAAAAATTCATTAAAACTCATTCCGCCAGGTTCTGGTGTTCCCGTCCCGGAAAAAATGGACGGGTCCAATACATCTAAATCTATAGTAAGATATATTTGCTTTCCTTTCAGTTGAGATGCAATTTCTTTTATATTGTTAGCATTAAATTTATTTAACACTGTGTGGATTTTTGCAAATTCAAATTCTTCCTTAGTGCCCGAACGAATGCCAAACTGATATATTTTATTATCGCCTACGATATCCCAAATACGCTTGATTACACTAGCGTGCGAAAGTTTTTCACCTAGGTAATCTTCCCGTAGGTCCGTATGAGCATCGAAATGAATAATGCACAAATCCGGATAAATCTTTACTAGCTCTTCTACTAAGCCCAACGTAACTAAATGTTCACCACCGAGCATTAACGGCTTTTTATCAAGTTTCAATACACTTTTTGACACTTCATTAATCTTTTTTAAAACACGTCTAGTATTTCCAAACGGCAATTCTAAATCACCTATATCGGCCACTTTTTTCTCAGTTAAATCCAGGTCTTGATATGCCGAATAGGTTTCTATTCCATAGGAATCGGTCCTAATAGCCATCGGCCCAAATCTCGTTCCTGGCCTAAAGGATGTGGTCCCATCAAACGGCACGCCGAAGATTATTATATCAGCAGATTCTTTGTCGTTCTCACAGGCTATAAATTTAGATCCTTCTATCATATCAAACATCGGTTCTGTCCTCCAACATTTCCTTAACATAAGTTGGTAGCATAAAAGCACCTATGTGTAAATCAGTATTATAATACTTTGTCTTAAGTTCTAAGTTATTCCATTCTTGTGCTTTTATATCCTTGATCGGATCAAACTTTTTAGATGCAAATCCGAACAACCAGTGACCGGATGGATAAGTTGGCATATGAAATTGATATACTTTTGCTATAGGAAACGTTTCTTGCAACTTTTTAGAGGATCGTCTCATCTCATGTGCATAGCTTTCATAATAAGGACTCTCATGTTGATTAATTAGGATTCCATTTTCTGTTAAAACTCTTTTGCAATTATTATAAAAAGCATAGGTAAATAACCCTTCACCCGGCCCTATCGGATCAGTAGAGTCTACTAAAATTAAATCGTATTTTTCCGGCTCACATTCTTGTACAAACTTTAAGCCGTCTTCAAAATACATAGTTAAGCGTTCATCATTATCTAATTTGCAAGCCGTTTGCTGCAGATACTTTTGGCATAAACGTACTACTCTCTCGTCGATTTCGACCATATCCACTTTTTCTACTTTCGAATATCTTAATACTTCTCTGGCCGTTCCTCCGTCCCCTCCACCAATTATAAGAACTCGTTTTATATCTGGATTTACCGCCATTGGTACGTGCACTATCATATCGTGATATATAAATTCGTCTTTTTCTGTAACCATCATTAAGCCATCCAATGTAAAAAACGTGCCAAATGTTTTGCTCTTAAAAAAATCTATTTCCTGAAACTCACTCTTCTCTGTATGAATATGCTCACTTACCTGTATCGAAAACTTTGTATCCCCTTGATGATTTTCTGTATACCATAAATCCATCGGATTTTCCTCCACATCTTTGTCTATTATTAGTATATTATTATTTTCTTCGCTATCTTTTAATATCACTACATTCTCTTCATTTAAATATGATAAATATTTTATCAACTTTTTGCTTATCCGCTCGCCAGGAATTATTATTGGTATCCCAGGCGGATATATCATTATAACTTCGCCACAAATGTAATTTATAGCTTCTTTTATGTTAACTTCCTTTTTAGAAAAATAATAAGCGTCTCTAGGTGATAATATAGTTTTTGGAAATTCGTTAAATGTCACAACCTTGTTACCCTTTTTATTCTGCTTACCTTCATTATTAGGCACATAATACTGATGGCTAATTTCAGATAATGCAGCTATCAATTGTTCGACGGTTTCCTGTGTATCTCCGAAAGAAATAATGGCCAAAATTACATAAGGTTCTGCTAATTCTATCTGGATATTATACTTTTGCTTTAGTAAAGTATATACAAAAAAACCTGAAACGGATAATCCTTTAACTGAAATAACTAATTTCAAATCATCCAAATCATAAACGCTAGAATGATTAGCTATATACTCTTTTTTGGTTATACATTTTAATCCATTCATTTTATTTATAGCTATCTTCGCATTTATGGCTAATTTGTAAAGCTTAGCCAATCTATCTGGACCTTCTATCATAAGCATGCGCCGAGATTCGTCAATAGAACACATTAGTAAATAGGAGGCTGATGTTGTTTGCAATAAATTTATAGCTCGTCTAACTTTTTCTCGCGAAATTAACCCTTCATTTAGAAGTAGTATCGATGTTTGTGTAAGCGCTCCGCCCGTTTTATGCATACTAGTCGTTACTAGATCTGCTCCTACTTTAGATGGATTTATCGGCGTGTCGGTCGAAAAACCAAAATGAGCGCCATGGGCCATGTCAACTAATACTGCTATGTTCCTTTTATGGCAAAACTTTATGATGTTCTCTAAGTCCGAGGTAACACCAAAATATGTTGGATGAAGAATAAAAACTGCTTTTACTGTTGGATTTAAATCAAATGCATGTGCTATTTTTGTTAACGTTACTCCATTCGAAATACCCAATTCCCGATCCACTTCTGCATCGATAAATACAGGTACACCACCGGATAAAATCAATGCGTTAATGGCAGATTTATGAACGTTTCTTGGTAAAATTATTTTATCACCAAAAGAAATCGCACTCATTATCATAGAAATAACTCCGCTAGTCGATCCGTTTACTAACATGTAAGCATAATCCGCCTGATACGCATCTGCTAATAAACTCTCCGCTTTCTTTATAATACCTTTTGGATTAGATAGATTATCTACGGATGGAGATGAATTTATATCCATTTTTAATGTTAATTCACTCCATAAATTCGATAAATTACTAATACCTTTACCCATTTTATGACCAGGTACATCAAAACAAGTTGGATTTGTTTTCACATACTCTAGTACCCCTGTAAGCAGGGGAGTTTCATTATGATTCATCTAACTTAAACATGGCATCTTTTACGTTTGTACCGTAAAAAATTTCGTCCATTTCCCTTTTAACTTTTTTTGAAATTTCACGGCGGAGTCCAGGATGTAATTCATCTTTTGTATATCCGAAAAGGTAATTATCCAAATCGAATTCTTTTAGCTTACATTTGGTGTGAAAAATTTTGTCTTGATAAATGTTAACATCGATCATATTATACATGTTGATAACATCTTCTGGTATATAGTTTTGAATAGAATTAATTTTGTGATCAATAAACATTTTCTTACCCGTAATGTCTCTTGTAAAGCCACGAATTCGATAGTCTATAGTCATTATGTCAGCATCAAAACAATGTATCAAATAATTTAAAGCTTTTAAAGGTGATATTTCACCACATGTAGAAACATCTATATCGGCCCTGAAAGTGCTAATTCCTTCGTGTGGATGATACTCCGGATAAGTATGAACTGTTATATGACTTTTGTCCAAATGTGCTACGACAGCTTCCGGAATCGGCCCAGGCGATGCTGGATGAACTTGTATTTCTTGTTCTCTTAAGTTGACTGGTCCTTCTGATATTAGCAACGTAACGCTGGCCCCTTGTGGTTCATAATCCTGCTTAGCAATATTTAAAATGTTTGCACCGATAATCTCTGTTACTGTAGTTAGTATGTTAGTTAGTCTATCAGCATTGTATTGCTCGTCAATATATTCGATATATGCCATCCGATCTGCTTCGTTTTTAGTGTAACAAATATCGTACATATTAAAACTTAACGTTTTAGTGAGATTATTAAATCCATGTAGCTTTAATCTAGATGAACTCAATTTTAAATACCCCTTTCTAATTTTAATTTTACTTTTAATTTACTCTACATTATATTGTACTTCATTTTCATAAACAAGGGATAACCAAAAAAATAAATCATGCTTGATTATAGCACACATTTGCATCGATGAGAATATACTAATGCAAATAAGAACTTAAATTGAAGGAGCGACTATCATGGATACTAAAACTTGGCTATACATTTCTTTAATTGGATCGCTAACTATATTGTTGACATTTTTTATACTTCGTAAACCTTTCTTAAAAATATTTTTAAAAAAACCAGTAGACTATCGTACTCAGGCCGAAAAAGCCTTGGCCAGCCTATTAAATTATTTACTATTGTTACTAGGCTTGACTATAGCGCTTTTATTTTCTCCATTTGTAAATATACCAAATATTAATAAACCAGATATAGTAATTAACAAAATAACTTATAAACTAGATATTATAACCGTAGCAGAATTAAAAACTGTAATAATGTCTTTAGTAATAATCGGTATAGCTTACACTTTATGTCAATTGGTAAATATTTTGAAACAAGAAATGTTAACGGATGATTTTCCTTATCCTTTGTTACAGAATCCTTTAAGCATAGCAATAATAACAAATTCTCTCACGTTTGTTATTATTTTACTTTCATCCGCTTTAGTTTTAATTCCTTTTACTGCAGGTATAGAGAAATTATTAATAGCTATCGGCCTAACTACAGCATTTTTTGCTGTTATCCTACGAAATAGTATTAGAAGTATATTTAGAAGCTTAGATATTATGCTCGATAATCCTTTTGCAAAAGGTGACTGGATCAGCTTTGGCGCTTATGAAGGTATTGTAAACGATATAACTTTTAAAAGTCTTAAACTTCAGCAATTAGATGGTAGCTTAATTATTTTACCGAATAGCGTTCTGACAAATTGTGACATTACAAACTGGTCCAAATTTACACAAAGAACCGTTGATTTTATGATATCTTTTACGTCTAGTAGCAACACTACATTAGAATCGATAACAGAACTTATGGATAACATTAAACAGGATTTAGAAGCACAGGAAAGTATCCAAAAAGGAAGTATAGCTGTATATTTAGATAGTTTTGCAACCTCTACCGTAACAATAAAAATTGTTTATTCTACTGATACAAAAGATCCTCTTATATATTATCAATTAAAAGGAGATATGAATTTAAAAATTTTATCTTTAATAGAAGAAAAAGATTTAAGTATAATAAATACGCAAGCAGCTCCTTATATTTAAAACCTCTCAGTCAGCTTTGCTAAAAGGGTGACACCGTGACAATCTCTTTCGTTAACTTCATCAAAAGATGTGCTGGGCGACAGCTCCAGAAGAACCCCTCAGTCCGCTTCGCTGACAGCTCCCCCGGCAGGGGAGCAGGCGTGTCCGCCCCTTAGTTAGCTTCACAAAAAGGGAATTACGGAGTAAGCACTCCAGGAGAACCCCTTAGTCAGCTTCGCTGGAAGGGGAACATTGGCTATCTTAATTTTGCTTCGAAAGTAGATTCTAAGGCGTACAAAATTTTCTTTAAACTCTTGCTAACTTCTTCATCCGTTAAAGTTTTGTCAACCGCACGGAATTTAAAATTAAATGCAACAGATTTTTTACCCTTATCTACTTGTTCACCTTCGTAAACATCAAATAATTCCGTGCTAACTAAATTTTTACCACCACGCTCATTTATTAAATTTATCATATCGCCAACTAATATATTATTGTTAACAATAACCGCCAAATCTCTTTCCATACTCGGAAACTTTGGTAACGGCTTATAAACCAAATCTTTTTTGGTAGCATTTATAATAGTGTTTAAATCTAGTTCCATGACGTAAACCTTTTGATTAAATCCAAAGTTCTTTAATACTTCCGGATGAATCTCACCTAAGAAGCCAGCATTGTTTTTGCCAATGATCAGATTAGCACAACGGCCCGGATGCATGAAATCTAATTCTTGATTTCTTACATAAGAAGCATTTTCTATAGCCAAAGAATCGATCAAAGATTCTGCAACACTTTTTAGGGCGAAAAAGTCAGCATTTGGAGCATACAAACCTAGCATAATTTTTTCAACTTCATCTGGCAATTGATTATCGGTTTTAATGAAGATCTTACCTATTTCGTACAGCATGGCTGAGTCATTACGCTTATTATTGTTTAAGCTTAAAGCATTTAACATGGAATTTACGGTTGTGCTACGCAATATACTAAAATCCTCGCCCAATGGATTTTGAATAGCTATAACATTTCTTAAGGCCGAATCTTTTGCTACATTCAGCTTATCAAAAATTTTAGGCGACTCAATAGTATAAGTCCTAATCCCATAAGCACCGCAATTTCTAAGCATTTGAGTAATTCTATCTTCTGTCTTTTGGAAATAAGTTTTGCCACCTACAGTTGGTGTAGCTCTTTCTAGGGTTACCGGAATTTTGTCGTAACCATACATTCTGGCTATCTCTTCTGCTAAGTCAGCGTTCATGGTCACGTCCGGCCTAGACGTTGGTATAGTGACTAAACAATTTTTAGGATCTACTACAAACCTCACTCTTCTAAATATCGATTCCATCTCTTCTTTAGAAATATTTATCCCCAAAAATGCGTTGATCCAATCTACATCGTACGGAATAGTTATGGCTTTTCTTGGCACTGGATAAATATCTATCAAGCCACCTAATACGTCGCCCGAATTTGTTATATTGATTAGTTGTGCCGCTCGATCTATTGCATAACTAATGTTTTCCGGATCTAAACCTTTTACATATTTTTTCGATGAATCGCTCATTATTCCTAATTTCTTAGATGTTTGCCTTACAGAGTAAGCGTTGAAATTCGCACATTCAAATAATATCGTAGTCGTTTCTTCCGTAACCTTTGTCTCTTCGCCACCCATTACTCCGGCCACAGCTATTGGTTTCTCGGCATCCGCTATAATTAGCATAGAATCATCTAGCTTTATGGTATCTCCTAATAAGGTCACCATTTCTTCATTACTTTTTGCTAATCTAACATTGATCTCATGGCCTACAAGTTTATCATAATCGAATGCATGCATCGGTTGGCCAAATTCTAGCAATAAGAAGTTGGTTATGTCAACAATATTATTGATAGGTCGTAATCCTGCCGAAATTAATTTATCCTTTAACCATTTAGGAGAATCTTTAACTTTTACATTTTTTATAATCCTACCAGCATACCTATTGCATAATTCTGGTTCATGGATCTTAATTTTGGCCAATTTCCTACAGTCTTCTGCTGTTTCTTTAACCGTAATTTCCGGAAATAAAAATTCCGTATTGAAAGTGGCGGCCACTTCAGTAGCAATGCCTAAAATACTAAAGCAATCTGGCCTATTAGAAGTAATCTCGTATTCTACAACTTGTTCTCCTAAACCAAAATACGGTTTAACATCTTCTCCTAATTTCATATCTTGCGAATTTAAGAAAACATAAATTCCGTCCTCCGGTGATTCTGGAAACTGATCTTTGGTTAGCCCTAATTCTTCGACTGAACAAAACATGCCGTTGGACTCTACTCCTCGTAATTTTCCTTTTTTTATTTTTAATCCGCCCGCTAGATCTGCTCCAGCTAAAGCTACCGGAACTGTGTCGCCGACCTTTACGTTTGTCGCTGCTGTTACTATCTGAACAACTTCGGATCCTATATCGCATTTCATCACTCGTAGTTTATCCGCATCTGGATGTTTTTCCTCGGCTATTATTTTTCCGACCACTACATTTGTAATTTCTTTTCCTGTCTCTTCTACTTTTTCTACTTTAGAGCCTGAAAGAGTCATCTTATCAACAAATGTTTTTAAATCTACATCTATTTTTACATACTCTTTTAGCCATGACATTGGTACGTTCATTTTTGCCTCCGCTTTTTTTACATATTATAAATTTTTATATTTCTAACTAAAACTGTTCTAAAAATCTTACGTCATTATCGTAAAATAATCTTAAATCATTTATGTTATACTTTAACATCGTTAATCTTTCTATGCCCATCCCAAATGCAAAGCCCTGATATTTTTTGCTGTCTATTCCGGACATTTCTAATACTTTCGGGTGTACCATTCCACAGCCTAAGATTTCTATAAATCCTTCTCCTTTGCATACCGAACAGCCGACTCCGCCACACATTACGCAAGTAACATCTACTTCAGCACTCGGCTCTGTAAATGGAAAATAATGTGGCCTAAATTTTACTTCTACCTTGTCTCCAAAAAATTTCTTTGCAAACTCTGCTAAGACTCCTTTTAAATCTCCAAACGTAATATTTTTATCTATTACTAATCCTTCTATTTGGTGGAATATCGGCGAATGTGTTGCGTCAACTTCATCGGATCTATACACTTTCCCTGGGGCTACCATTCTTATTGGCAAGCTTTGGTTTTCCATCGTGTGAACTTGCACTGGCGATGTAGCCGTCCTTAGCATGGTATCCGCATTTATATAGAACGTATCTTGCTCATCTCTGGCTGGATGCTCTTTACCTAAATTTAAAGCATCGAAATTATAGTAGCCGTTTTCTACTTCTCGGCCGGATACAATCTCATATCCCATTCCTATAAATATATCGCATAATTCTTCTAGCGTTTTATCTAACGGATGCTTCTTTCCTACTACAACTTTTTTCGCCGGCAATGTTATGTCTATCGTTTCGGCCGATATCCTCTGGTTCTGCTCTACTTTTTCTAAAGATAGTTTCCTGTCTTTTATCGATACCTCTAACATTTCTCTGACTTCGTTTGCTACTTGTCCTATTATCGGCCTTTCTTCTTTAGATAGATTCTTCATGCTTTTTAGGACTGATGTTAGTTCTCCTTTTTTGCCAAGATATCTAACTCTGATATCGTCTAATACTTTCACTGTACCCGATGTTTCTATCTCGCTTATTGCGGATCTTTTTATATTTTCTAATTGTTCTTTCATGACTTTCTCCTTTCGTCTAACTTCCTTAATTATACTTTTTTTTAATAATGTGTCAACCTTTAATATTTAAATATAGTAATTGGAAAAAATAGCTAGTTTTCTTTTTGCATATTTGACATATAATCCAAAGTATAAGTATATGCTACTTAAATATTTTTGGAATACAATCCAAAACATAAGCATATACTATTCTAGCATTTTTTAAGAAATGAGGAAAAACTATGCCTTTTAAGAAACATTTTAGCAAGACTGTCCCCAAAGATGTGGATATAATACCAAAGATACAACAGTTTGAAAATCACCTTAAAGATTGTAATTACCAAATTCGTAATATGCCAAATAGCTATTATATACGAACAATCCGTAAATCCAAAAATGAGGAGATTTTTAAGTTTAGGCTAAATAAAGCTAATCGAATTTTATTTAAATTCGATTCTACCGGAAAAAATATAATTTATTTAGGCTATGTAACACATGATAAACAAGAAGGCGAGGTTCAACGATTGAACAACAATAATATAAAAGTAACACCACATACGGAAATTAAAAAAATAAAACAAGCCAAAAAGGTTTATTCTGCTGTTCCAAAGTCGGATGTCGATCAACAAATATTTTTAGCAAAGGGTACTGGCAAATCCCTAATTCCCTTAGAAGAGTTAAATAGCGGTTACGCTTTATACTTAACGGTATCTGAACTAGCCTTAGATTTGGCAACAATTAATTATCCTAACTTAACAGACATAGAATTTTCTACTGTCTCATCCGTATTTACTAAATTATGCTCTATACCAAAAGATCGACTCCTGACCCATCAAGCTATGCTAAACTGGCTCAGAGAGCAATCTGGTTTTCAAATCACTAATAAAAAAGAATTAGTCGATATCACATACGAAATTATAGAAATTATAAAAGGTTTTTCTGATACTGGTC
Source organism: Candidatus Epulonipiscioides saccharophilum (assembly GCA_002007295.1). Taxonomy (GTDB): domain Bacteria; phylum Bacillota; class Clostridia; order Lachnospirales; family Cellulosilyticaceae; genus Epulonipiscioides; species Epulonipiscioides saccharophilum. The sequence goes on from LNZM01000101.1 coordinate 42,159, forward strand.
CTATGATCACTTTGTCCGAATATAAAAAGTTAACATTTTCTAAATTTACTCCTAGTGCTAAGGAACAGATGTATAAATTGGCTCAGGCCTACCAAGCCTTTTTAGATGAAAATAAATTCCTGGACCAAAATGATTTAGCCCAATCTATCTTAAAATTATCGGCTAAACCTAACTATGATCTAATTGTAGTCGAAGAAGCCCATAAATTAACGAAACTACAAATCAATGCTATCACTAAACTTACTACAAAAAAAATAATATGGGTAGGCGATCCAAATCAAGCCATTCATGTACCGTTTACAAAATCTTTTTCATCCGATATGAAATGCGGATGCATTGAGGTTAATTATCGGCTCAATAAAGAGCTTGCAGAATTTATTAATGAATTCTCTTATTATCGCCAATCTTTCTCTGCTAGAACCTTTTATGATTATACAGAAGTTGGATTAAAGAGAGGCCCTCATCCATCCATCGTAAAATTAAAAGATCAGGAAGCTTTGTTTAACACAATTTCGGATAAACATTATTTTGCTATTATTGTTGGTAGCGAAAAAATTAAACAAACTCTTGCCCAAAAATATAAAAATGTATCCGGCCGCCTCTTCTTAGTAGATGAAATCCGGGGCCTAAACTATGAGAATGTTTACTGCTATGATATTCTATCTGCTAATAAAGCGGATTGGCTGAAAATTTTAAATGGAACCGACAAAAACAAAGATAGAATCCGCAGATATTTCAATATTTTTTACACCGCTATTTCCGTTGCTAAATCACATCTTTATATATATGAATCCAAAGAGATCGAGTTCGAACCGTTGGAGCTTTGTGACAAAATTCAACAATATAATATTGAAGTTTTTGCGGCCAAAAAGATTTCTACAAAAGATGACTGGTCAAAAGAGGCTAATCGTCTTACCATGGCCACCGATGTAGATTTATCTTCTATCATATTTGCACAAGACAAAGCAATGACCGCCATAAGCATAAAAGAAGACAAGCCAGAAAAAGTTCTATACAAGCAAGGTTTGGATTATTTGATGCTCGAAAAGGGCAAACCGATAGAAAAATGTGTACAAGACTCAAATATCATTTCTAAAAAGGTTAAGAATGGACAAGAATTATACTTTAATCCTGCAGTTTGTGAACAATGCCCAGATTACGGATTATGTATTGCTAATGAAGCCGACGACAAACATGCTGTACGAGTAAAAGATTCTTCGATAAAAATGGTCCTAAAGGAAAAAAGTAAAATTGCTGAAACTTCACCCGTAATCGTCCCTGTAGAAACAGAACGTTTTTCTAATATATCTTTGGATGAAGTTGAAAATATTTTCTCGTCCGGTAATACTATTTCCAAATATATCGAAACTTTTGATTCTTTCGAGCCTGAATTGGATGTAGCAGCTACGATCGATTCGATGGATCTAGAATCTGAATCCGATCTGCTAAATTCAGATGAGATAACAAATATCGATCGGGTTGATGATAGTCTTAACAGCCAAATGATAAATAATGATAATTTTAATATAGAATTGGAGCCGACAAAAATGAAGAAGAAGAAATCTGGACACAAAATAAAACCAATTGAAGTTGAAAAAGAAATACTTGAACCAGATGTTGAAATTAAAGTAGAAGAAATTGAGCCAGATCTCGTTGAACCTAAAGCTGA
>LNZM01000102.1 GCA_002007295.1 Candidatus Epulonipiscioides saccharophilum
ACTTCATAGCAGTTTCGATTTCATTTTTTAATTCGAATTTTTCATCATCGGATAATTCCCAAAAAAAGCCTCTAGGTTTTTCAAAATGAAATATTTTAAAATTAGGTTCTAACGTTTTTAATATGGATATTTCACTGGAATTATTCTTTTTTAAAAATTGAATCATTATTACTTTTAAGCCAGCACCGAGAGCTCTTATACCTAAGCCTATGCTGGCTGTTGTTTTTCCTTTTCCGTCTCCACAATATATTTCTATTAATCCTTTTTTCATATTACACCTCAAATAAATGTATTTTGTTTAGTATAAATTATATTTGGTGTAAATGCAACAAAAAAAAGAAGTACTAATATTAACTAAGTACTTCTTTTATGTATTTCATTATTTTAGTCTATTGCTCTTCTACTGGATCGTATTCTTTATTTTCTTTAGGCTTATTATTTTCATCACTAATTTCCATTTTAGAAATAGAAACTTCATAAGCTACTTTTTGTATTACTTCACCAGATTCTAATTTTTTCTGATAAGTCCTACTTTGGATTCTACCCCAAACTTCGATAGCATCACCGGTTTTTAAACTATTAGCAAACCTAGCATTGCGTCCCCAAGTAATACATGGAATATAATCTGATTTATGATAAGATCTATTCACCGCTAAAAGGATATCTGTAATCTCACGTCCAAAAGGAGTTGTCCTATAAACAGGATTTTTACATACAAAGCCTTTTAAATGTAGTGAGTTCGCATTTTTAACTAACTCTTTCTCTTCTACTTCTTCTATTTCAAGAGCAAATATAGTTAATATAAGACGATTTTTGCCATCCTCATATTGATTGTAAGATCTAAATTGACCGGAAATTTTAAAGATTTTACCTATAATGTTTCCTTGGTTAGGTAATATTCTTTCTGATATTGTAATCGGAACAATGTCCGCAGATTCACTTAGTCTAGGTATTTCTATATTAAAATTATAAAATCCTTCTCCGTAAACCTTGTGACTGAAAACAGTCTCGGTTACTGCTTTTCCTATTACTTGTACTTCATTATTTTCTAAAATATGATCGCTCATTTAGCACCTCTTTCTTTTTCTCTTCACAAATGTTTGTGTTTAACAGTATCAGCTGTCATTTATAGCATATGTGCTACATGTTAAAATATACCACTATTTACAAAAAAACACAAGAGTTTTATTCTTTATTTTTTTTGTTTTATTATCAAAACATTATTTTGTCCAATTTATTAAATAATTATATTGGGTTAGTTGATAACTATAATAGATGACTTAAAAATAAAAAAAATATGCTTACTCCTTATGTTTTGGATTAAAAAAGTTGCTAGATAAAAAGTTTTACTAACATAATATAAAATGATGTGAATATCGATACTTTTTTATAAAATATAAAAATGAAGAATGTTAATTAATAAATTGATAACATATTATAATGTGAAAAATTTTTAATATAAGTTAAGAGACAGAGGAATAAAAAGTAGAGTATCTATCTTCATCTTTTAAAATATCCATTTCTATAACTTTATATACGGTTTTTATTTTAGATGAAAATTCATCGACTTATAAAGATATATATATTAAATATTATAAAACAATTATTTTAAATATAAGACTTATAGCACTTTCCCATGTATTTCATATCAAAATAAGAAAAATTTACATTGTAGTTTTTTTTAAATTTTGGACACAATAATTTAAAAGGGGGACAACAACATGCCAAGATTATTAACAGAAACAGAACTTAAAAATACTTTATTAGAATTTAAAAATATATTAAGCGAATTTGATTTTTCGGTTCTTAAAAATTTAATATTTTTCAATCAGGAATCGTTTTTTTTATATGTTGAAAATGTAAAGGATAATCCCTTTAAAACACAATTTAGACTATTAAATGAAAAATTAGATATATTACAGCCGTATTTGCCATTTGTGAATACAGATAGAGCCTCTGAATTTTTAAACGAAATATCCAAAGCAACCACAGAAGAAAAGTCTAGAGAAATAAAAAAAAATTATACTGCAAAGCTTAGACAGGATTTTTTCGAAGTTGCTAGAAAAATTAGTAACCCTATTCAATGGGACAATATCTTTAAAACCTGTGAAGAGATCAGATTACACAAAGAAGAAAGTGCTCTAATGGCAACCTGATCTCTTTAATTAAATTATTTAGCAATATCCGTTCTATATTGCATACCATCAAATGAAATCTTAGATATTTCACAATATACTTTTTCTTTGGCCTGGATTATACTATCAGCAACAGCAGTTATGGCTAAAACTCGTCCACCATTTACGATAATATCATCGTGATCTTTTTTTGTACCTGCTTGAAAGACAAAAGCTTCGACATTTTCTATGCCGGATATTTTGCGTCTAGCATCTACTGAATAATTCGGATACCCTTCACTTGCCAATACTACGGTTACAGAACATTGTTTAGTCCAGTCTAAAGAAATATCTCCTAAATTCCCTTCTGAGACAGTAATTAAACTGTCCAATAAATTGCTTTTTAGCCTTGGTAGAATACTTTGCGTCTCTGGATCTCCAAATCTAACATTAAATTCTAATACATAAGGCTCCTTATTTACTATCATAAGCCCTATAAACAATACTCCTCTAAAGTCTAAATTTTCACTTTTGAACCCTTCTATAATCGGTTCTAAAATGCTTTTTTCGATTTTCTTTGACATCTCTTCATCGATTATTGGATTTGGCGAAAATCCGCCCATTCCACCAGTGTTAGGACCTAAATCATTGTCGTAAATTCGTTTGTAATCTCTAGCTGTTTCTAACGGAACAATTATTTGGCCGTCCACAAAACATAGTAACGATGCTTCGATACCGTCTAAATATTCTTCTATAACTAGGCTTTGGCCAGCATTCTTAAATTCATCGTTAAAAATCCTTTTAATAGCCGAACAACCTTCTTCATAAGTAGAGCATATTAATACTCCCTTGCCCGCCGCTAATCCATCTGCTTTAATTACTACGGGTAACTGAAAAAAGGCTAGCGCGGCTATAGCACCTAGTTCTTCATCTTTTGTGAAACTTTGGTATCTAGCTGTAGGTATCTCATGTCTGGCTAAAAATTCTTTTGTAAACGTTTTACTTCCTTCAAATTTTGAACATTGCTTATTCGGTCCAAATATTTTTAGGCCGCATTCTTGAAATTTATCTACAATACCATTTACTAAAGGAACTTCCGGTCCAACTATAGTAAAATCAATATTCTCTTTTAATGCAAATTCCACGATCTCATCAACGTTTTCAGGATGAATATCAACATTTATAGCCTTTATTCCAGGATTTGACCTAGTACAATATAAGTGCACATTATTATTCTGTCGGCCAATACATTCTGCTATAGCAGATTCTCGGCCACCATTTCCAACTATCAAAACTTTCATATTTTTGTCACCTTCTAGTAACCTGATACTGTCCACTAGCAAATAATGTTCAATTTCAGTTAATATTTTATTTTGTAAAGATTCTGCCGTCTCACCTTCGGCTAAAGCTAAGCGCCGCTGTAAAATAGTTTTTCCGGTATCAATCCCTTCTTCTACAAAATGGACTGTGGCCCCCGAAAAAGTTTCTTTATTAGCAATAACGCTTTCGTGGACATGATGGCCATAAAAGCCCCTACCGCCATATTTTGGTAACAATGATGGATGAATATTTATAATTTGGCCACGATACTTATTAATTAAAGTAGGACCTAATATTTTTAGATAACCTGCTAATACGATTAAATTTATGTCAAATTTTTCTAAGATTTTTATAATTTCATTTTCTCCGACTGTACCTTTTTTGGTAACGACAAAACTTGGTATATTATGATTTTTGGCCCGAGTAAGAGCGTATGCATCTTTTTTGTTGGATATCACACAACAAATTTTGCTGGCATATCTGTCTTCTTGATCTATCATGGCCTGTAGGTTTGTTCCCGAACCTGATACAAAAACAGCTATATTAAACAATAAATCAATCCTTTCTAATCTAAACTTATTTATAAAACCTAGTATTAAGCATTATATTATTGCAGTATGACAGCTTTATATCCGGAAATGATTTCTCCGATTATTGTTACTGATTCACGATTATCGACTAAAATTTTCGTAGCTTTTTAGTATAATGAAATTATTGCAGTATGACAGCTTTATATCCGGCAATAATTTCTCCGATTATTGCCACTGATGCACGATTATCAGCTAAAATTTTCATAGATTTTTTAGCATAATGATATTATTGCAGGATGATAGCTTTATCTCCAGAAATAATTTCTCCGATTATTGCCACTGATGCACGATTATCAGCTAAAATTTTCATAGATTTTTTAGCATAATGATATTATTGCAGGATGATGGCTTTATCTCCAGAAATAATTTCTCCTATTATTGTTGCTTTTTCGCCATTATCGGCTAAAATTTCTACAGACCTTTTAGCATCGTCTTTATTGACGGCAATGACTAAGCCAATTCCCATATTAAATGTGTTATATAGTTCCGTTTGACTCAATTTAGATGTTTCTTCTATAAACTTATATATCGGCGGTTTCGAAATAGAAGATAAATTGATTTTTGCAGACACTTTAGAATGTAACATTCTTGGAATGTTTTCTATAAATCCACCGCCGGTTATATGGGCCATCCCTTTTATATTAATCTGATCTTTCAATGCAAGGACGCTTTTTACATATAATTTGGTTGGTTTTATTAGCGCTTGGCCATATGTTTCTTTACAGTCTTCGTTATATTCATTTAAATCAATTTTACTGACTTCTATAAGTTTGCGTATTAATGAATAGCCATTGCTATGAACGCCACTAGAGGTCAAACCTATTAAAATATCTCCAGCTATTAGGTTTTTACCATCAATCATGTCCTTTTTGTCGACTATACCAACACAAAATCCAGCTACATCGTATTCATTATTTTTGTAAAATCCGGGCATTTCAGCTGTTTCACCGCCTATTAAGGCACAACCGCTTTCGATGCATCCAGAACTTATACCTTCAACAATTTTCGAAATCGATTCGGGTGAAATTTTTCCGGTTGCTATATAATCCAAGAAAAATAATGGCTTAGCGCCTGCACATAATATATCGTTTACGCACATAGCTACGCAATCTATTCCGATAGTATCATGTTTATCTAGCATAAATGCTAATTTTAGTTTAGTACCGATACCGTCGGTTCCAGCAATTAATACTGGTTCTTCCATTCCTTTAAAGGCCCCTAAACTAAAAGCTCCTCCAAAACTACCGATATCAGTTAATACACCGGGAATAAAAGTATTTTTTACATTTTTTCCAATAGCTTCTACTGCTTGATAGCCTCGTTCTACGTCAACTCCAGCGTCTTTATACGTAATCATAATAACAGTATCCCTTCAAAATTTATTTTTTAAAAGTGCAGAATTAACTGCACCTTTATAGTTTATAATAGTATTTCCATTTAGCCATATTTATAGAAGCATAACATTTCAGACCGGCCATATTATAGAAAAATAGCATTTCCAATCGGCCATATTTATAGAAGCATAGCATTTCCAATCGGCTATATTATAGAAAATAGTATTTCATTGGACTTATATTCTCAGATTAGCCTATATTTTTACAATGGAACTTCTATTGGATATTGGCCATTAAAGCATGCTCTACAAAATCTACTTTGGTTGTTACAAACAGCTTTTAAACCTGCTTCGGAAAAATAAGTCAAACTATTTGCGCCAATATATTGACAAATTTCATCAACTGTTTTATTGGCCCCGATTAGGTGAGCTACATCGGGAGTATCGATGCCATAATAGCAACAATGTTTAATTGGAGGAGAAGTTATACAAAGATGAACTTCAGTAGCCCCGGCCTTCTTTACTTCTTCTACAATACGTTTGGATGTAGTACCTCGAACTATAGAATCATCGATTAATATTACACGCTTACCGGCTAAGGTTTGGCGAAGAGGCGTTAATTTAAGTTTAACAGCAATTTCTCGCAATTCCTGAGTCGGTTGAATAAAAGTTCGGCCAACATAGCGATTTTTAACAAGGCCTTCTGAAAAGGGAATACCGGATGCCGAAGAGAAGCCGATAGCACCGGGGATGCCCGAATCAGGTACGGGAACCACGATATCGGCTTCACCTTTAAATTCGTTTGCTAAGAGTTCACCGGATTTACGCCTAAATTCGAAAACACTAACATCGTCTATAACACTGTCCGTGCGAGCTAAATAAATCATTTCAAAGATACATAACTTTTTTTGACCCCAATGTGTTGCTGGAATGCTTTTTAAGCCCTGTTCATCAATAATGACAACCTCGCCCGGCATCACATCTCTTAAAAAAGTAGCGTCGATTACATCTAAGGCGCAACTTTCGGAAGCCAATATATAGCTACCATCTTCTCTTTGGCCAATACAAAGTGGCCTAATTCCATTTGGATCTCGTACACCGATTAATTGATTTTGGGTGGTAATTACTAAAGCATAGCCACCTTTAATAAGTCCGATAGTATTTTTTAAAGCAGATTCTATTCCCTTTCGATACTGTCTTGCTATCAATTGAAGGATGGATTCAGAATCTAATGTTGTATGAAAAATAGCGCCCTCTTCCTCCAACATATCCCTAATATTCTCGCCATTAGTTAAGTTACCATTATGAGCAAGAGCAATAGCTCCGTGTTTATATTGTGCAACTATTGGCTGACAATTATTGATTTCATTTGAACCAGACGTAGAGTATCTTACATGCCCAATAGCTATATGACCTTTTAAGCTATCTAATGTCTTTTCATGAAAAACTTCAGAAACTAGCCCAAGGTCCTTTATAGAATCAAGTTTGCCATTTAAATTTGTAGTGATTCCTGCACTTTCTTGGCCTCTATGTTGTAATGCATAAAGACCATAATAGGCAAGCTTCGAAGCTAAATTTTGATCTTTTACATAAACACCAATTACGCCACATTCTTCTTTTAGTTTATCCATTTTCGTCTCCCTAGAATTTACTAACTCGGTTAAGCATTTCTTGATATGCTTCCTCTACTTCACCTAAGTTTTGTCTGAATCTATCTTTGTCAAGCTTTTTACCAGTTTCTTTATCCCAAAGCCTGCAAGTATCCGGGGAAATTTCATCAGCTAAAATTATTTCGCCGTTGTTAGTTCTACCTACTTCTATTTTAAAATCTATTAATTTAACATTGATTGTATCAAAATAGTTAGATAATACTTCGTTAACACGTGTAGCTATATAAGCAATCCTTTCTAATTCACGTGGTGTGGCCAAAGAAAGAGCAAGTATTTGAGAAGTATTAATCATAGGATCACCCAAAGCGTCATCCTTTAAACAAAACTCTAAAGTAGGCTGTTTTAACTCTATCCCTTCGGCTACTCCAAACCTTTTGGAAAACGACCCAGCAGCAACGTTGCGAACAATCACTTCTAAAGGAACTATACTCACAGCCCTTACCAATGTTTCTCGTTCATTTAACTCGGATATAAAATGCGTTTTTATCCCTTCTTTAGCTAATAATTGAAATATTATGTTACTCATTAAATTATTAACTTCGCCCTTACCAATGATTTCACCCTTTTTTTCGCCATTAAACGCTGTTGCAGAATCTTTGTAAGAAACAATATACTTTTCTGGATCACTAGTGGCATAAACTTTTTTTGCTTTACCTTCATATAGTAATTCTAACTTTTCCATTAATATAAACACTCCTTTTAGTTTATAAATAGATTAATTAAACATTTCGGAAACTATCTTATCTTTTTGAATAACCTTATTAGCCATGTCTTTCTTATAAGCTATGAGTTGCTCAGCTATAGTTTGGTCGTATATACCAAGCATTTCTAATGCTAAAAGACCAGCATTTAGGCCTGCGTCAATCCCAACGCAAGCAACGGGAATACCGGGAGGCATTTGGACCATGGCTAATAAAGCATCAAGACCGTCCAATGATTTAGATGATACGGGTAAGGCTATAACCGGCAAGGTAGTGTAAGCAGCTAATACACCGGCTAAATGTGCCGCTTTGCCGGCCGCCGCAATGATAACTTTAAATCCTTCTTTTCTAGCTGTTTTAGCAAACTCTTCAGCTATATATGGGGTTCGGTGTGCTGAAATAACCCTAACGTTCACGTCTACACCAAATGATTTTACAATTTCGACTGCGGGCGTTACGACATCTAAATCCGAATCGCTTCCCATTACAAATCCAACTTTCATGTATTCCTCCTTAAAAATCTTTATTTATTTTATTTTATTTAAAATATAATACTCCGGCTTCAAATAATTTTTGATTTTTCTTTCCACAAATATTTTGTAAAACATTATTTCCAAATCTTTCACTATGTCCCATTTTACCCAGTATACGCCCATTTTCGGACACTATACCTTCTATATTATATAAACTGCCATTAGGACTAGATCCGACATATGGATGACCGCTTAAATCAACATATTGGCTAAAAATTTGGCCGTTGCTTAATAATTTATCTAAAGTCTCTGTTGGTGCTACAAACCGACCCTCACCATGAGAAATTGGAATATTATAGCATTCTCCGAGATTTACGTTACTTAACCAAGGAGATCTATCGCTAGTAATCATAGTATTAGCTATGGTAGAAATATGCTTACCAATAGTGTTGAAAGTTAAAGTACATTTTGGATCTTGTATAATCTGTCCATTAGGTAATAGGCCGAGCTTAACCAAAACTTGAAAACCATTACAAATCCCTATAATAAGGCCATCCCTTAATTGATATTCTACAGCTTCGGCTATTAACTCATTTCGGAAAACTGTAGCAATAAACTTACCGCTACCATCCGGTTCGTCTCCAGCAGAAAATCCACCCGCAAAAGCCAATATATGAGCTTCTCTTATTTCTTTGGCCAACGCCTGTGTTGCTTCCTGTATTTGACTTGAATTTTGATTTAAGAATACTAATTGCTTAACTTCGGCACCAGCTTTTTCAAATGATTTTTGCATATCATATTCACAGTTTGTACCCGGAAAAACAGGGATAAGAACTTTTGGTTTAGCAACTTTATTTTTGGATACATAAATATTTTTAGTTTTATATAAGTTTAACGGTGACAGTGTTGTATCCTTATTTTCAAAGCTTTTAAAAACTTCTGCTAAAGTAGAATCGGTAGCCTTAATAATGTTATCTAACTCAAAAGAAAATTTATTGATAGTTAAAGTAGGGATTGAACGGGTAACTCCAATGATTGGAAATATACCAACGTTAATTTGTTTTGTGCTTTGTACTTCTAACAATATATCACCGAAATTTTCGACTAATGGAGCAGTAGTTTTAATTAGGCAGCCAATTTTGTTTCCAATACACATTTGAGCAACAGCATAGCTTAATCCGCCATACCCAATAGTGTAGCTACTAGTAATTAGGCCAGCTTTAATATATCCTTCTAATAATTTGTATGCTTTCTTAAGATATTCAAAATCCGGCATATTATACCTATCTCTTGGAATATGAAGTTGAAGAATATAAGAATTTGTGCTCTTAAAGCTAGCACTGATACAGTTTTTGGCCCATCCAAGACTACAAGCAAAAGAAATAAAAGTTGGAGGAACATGAAGGTCCCCAAAAGTACCAGACATGCTGTCCTTGCCGCCGATAGCACCAATACCTAGATTCTTTTGCGCAACCAGTGCACCCAGCAAAGCA
>LNZM01000103.1 GCA_002007295.1 Candidatus Epulonipiscioides saccharophilum
CGGGGTATCATAGTTAGTCCTTCAGGACGTTACTCCATCATTTGACTAATTGAATTATTAGTTATTACAACTCTTTTGAGTTGTCTAGATAGCTTTTCACTATCTAACGTGTCGCACCTATACCGATGTCAAATTCTTTCACACCCAAGGCTCTCATCGCTTCTACATCTGTCGTATCGGCCCGAATTGTATGTGTTGCTATATTTGCTAATTCTTGGACTCGATCCTCGTCTTCATCTATTGCTAAAACATCGTACCCGGCATTTGTAAGAGATACCGCTATACTAGTTCCAAATTTACCTAATCCACATACAACAAATTGTTTTCTTTTCATGATACCCTCCCCTTTAGATCTATAAGCTTAACCGACTAAAACTTTTTCTTCAGGATACTGTACTCCCACTGGCCTTTTAGATGCCCTTACAACTAAGGCTACACCAATTGTTATAAGTCCAACTCGTCCAATAAACATAAGAGCAATTATAACTATTCTACCTATTACACTTAAGGAGCTTGTAATACCCAGTGTTAATCCAACAGTCGCAAAGGCCGAGACGGCTTCAAATAAAAGCTCCATAAATGTGGCCTCTTCTGTGAAGACCAGGATCATTAATGCTGTAACGACTATGAATATCGCTATAATTATTATTGTTAAAGATTTTAAAACTTGGTCCGTTGTAATCTTTTTCTTAAATATAACAACATTGCTGTCACCTTTTAATACGGAGAAAGCACAAAGCAATAATACGCCCAGGGTTACTGTTTTTATACCGCCCGCCGTTCCCGCTGGAGAACCGCCGATAAACATTAACGCTATCGTCATTAACTGGGATCCTACCTTCAACTGATCTAAAGCTATCGTGTTAAATCCGGCCGTCCTTGGCGATACCGATTGAAACAGCGCAGCGGTAATTTTGTCTCCCATCGATAACGTCGCCAAAGTGGCAGGATTATCAAACTCGGCTATAAAGAAAAATAAACCTCCACCCAATACTAAAAATACGGTCATAATCCATACAATTTTTGCATGCAATGAAAGTTTGTAAAATGTTTGTCTTAAGGTAAAATCTTCAAGTTGAGCCTTTGTTTTAAATGCGTTATAAGTATCTAGCCATACTGAATATCCAAGGCCACCTAAAATAATTAAGGCCATTATTGTATAATTTAGTAGCTTATTATTTACATACGGCATAAGACTACTACCTCCTACTAGGTCAAATCCAGCATTGCAAAACGCCGAAATTGAATGAAATATAGAGTATAGTATTCCTTTTATCCATCCATGTTCTGGTACAAATACAAAACTTAAAAAAAATGCTCCTATTCCTTCTATTAATAATGTTAACTTTACAATTAAAAGCGTAAATCTAACTACGCCACCAGTTGTGTCAAAGCTTAAAGCTTCTTGCATCAATAATCTATTTTTAAAAGAAATTTTTTTGCCCGTAATTATAAAAATCATACTAACTAGTGTCATAAAGCCTAAGCCACCTATTTGGATACAAAAAATAATTACTATCTTTCCAAATACCGACCAATACGCTAAAGTATTTTCCACTACTAATCCAGTCACACAAACTGCAGATGTAGAGGTAAACAAGGCGGTTAGCATAGGTGTAATAATTCTTTCGTTAGAACTAATTGGCAACATAAGTAAAATGGTCCCGACTGCAATAAGTGCTAAGAAACCAAAAGTTAAAAGCTGAGCAGGACCAAATTTACTTTTACCATTATTATTTTCTTTATCATTTTTCACTTATTCTACTCCTTAACTTGATTAAATTAAGAAAATTAGGAAAATTTAGGAATGAAATAAGATCATCCCTAAGTTGTTGTAATGCTGTTTTAAGGAAATTGGTTTATTCTGGACAAACAACGCCGTTATAAACTAGACCTTCTTTTGTGTCTAATGTTATGGTTAAATCTTTCTTTACAGTGTCCGTTGCATTTCCGGCTGCAAAAATTACTGGAATATCTAATGTTCGTCCAACTATAGCTGCATGATTGTTTTCTTCTTGTGTAGCATCCTCAACGACAATGGCAGAAGCTTTTTTCATAAACGGTAAAAAGCTGTTATCTGTACTTCGGGCTACCAAAATATCCCCTTGTATAAACGTTTCTTCGGCCTCTTCCACTACATTGGCTACACAAGCTCGGCCAGTAATAATATTATTACCGCAACCTATTCCTCTAGCTAAAATATTTCCTACATACTGAACTTTTAATATATTTGTTGTCCCGGCCACACCAACAGGTACCCCAGCCGTTATGACGACCACATCACCTTGGTTAGCGATACCGACTTCTTCGGCCTTTGCCACGGCTTTAGCAAAAATTTCGTCAGTCTCTTCTTTTTCAATAGTAATAAGATATGGTACACATCCCCAAACTAAATTCAACTGCCTATAAGTCATTGGTTCAGGTGTGCAGGTTACAATCGGGGCCATCGGCTTAAATTTAGAAACAGCTCTAGCTGTATATCCGGATTTAGTCACCGTTATTATTGCCGCGGCATTTAGTTGTCTGGCCGCCTGACACGTAGCATTACTCATAGCGTGAGTCATACTTAAAGAAGCTCTGCTTCTGTAGGTTAAATTATAAATATCTTTAGACTGTTCTGCTTCCTTAGCTATGTTAACCATCATGGTTAAAGCTTCTATCGGATAATCTCCTTTTGCAGTTTCGCCCGAAAGCATAATTGCAGATGTTCCGTCAAATACAGCATTGGCCACGTCACTTACTTCTGCTCTAGTTGGTCTCGGATTAACTACCATTGATTCTAACATTTGCGTAGCTGTTACAACTGGCTTACCTGCTAAATTAGCTTTCTTAATTAAACTTTTTTGAATCATTGGAACTTCTTCGGCCGGTATTTCTACACCTAAATCGCCCCTAGCTACCATTATCGCATCCGCTACTTGCAGAATAGCATCGATGTTGTCCACGCCTTCTTGATTTTCTATTTTGGCTATTATCTGTATCCCTCGTCCGCCATGTTCCTCTAAAATATTTCTGATTTTTATAATGTCTGAGGCCTTTCTTATAAAGGATGCAGCTATAAAGTCAAATCCTAATTCGGCCCCAAGTTGAATGTCTGATATATCTTTTTCGGTTAGAGATGGTAAATTAAGACGAACATTCGGAATATTTATTCCTTTTCTAGATCCTAAATGACTTCCATTTTTTACTGTACATATAATGTCATTACCTTTAATTTCGTCTACAATAAGTTCAATTAGACCATCATCTAGTAGAACTCGATTACCTTCTGATAAATCATGAGGCAACTCTTTATATGTGATGCTAACTTTTTCGCTAGTACCTTCCATTTCATCGGTAGTTAAAATAAAGGTTTGACCTGTTTGTAATTCAATTTCATTATCCCCAGTCAAAACACCAGTTCTAATTTCTGGGCCTTTTGTATCCAGAACTAAAGCTGTGGGCGTACCTAGTTCTTCTCGAATTTTCATGACACGTAAAGCTGTTTTTTTATGAGTATCTTGATTATCATGTGAAAAATTTAATCTTATAGCACTAGCTCCTGCCTTTATGATTTTTTTAAGAGATTCCTCATCTCTAGTTTTTGGTCCGACTGTTGCTATAATTTTTGTTTTACGCATATTTTATTTCTCTCCTGTTATTATCATTCATAATATATATTAGGCGCAACAACAAAAACCGGTTGTTACGCCTTTTTGTATAGTTATGAAAATTATTTTATACTTAAAATTTGTGTTGCACGAAGCCTTAGTTCATTAATATCCTTTTTCATAGTAAGAGCTTCATTAATATCAAAATCTACATATTGTCCATCTACATATCCAACAATTCTTTTGGCATGGCCAGCCATTAATAAGTCAACAGCATGGATACCCATAAGCGATGCATGCATTCTGTCCACGGCCGTCGGAGAACCGCCACGTTGTAAATGGCCGAGTACTGTAACTCTAGATTCTATACCAGTAATGTGCTCTATAGCAGTTGCTAATTCTTGAGTTTGGCCAACACCTTCGGCAACAATGATAAGAAAATGTTTCTTGCCTCGATTTCTGTTTTCTACTATATTGCGAACAATTTCTTCTGTTGTCTTTCGCACTTCTTCTGGTAATAAAACTATTTCAGCACCTGTTGCTATGGCACACCATAAGGCTATATATCCAGCCCTACGTCCCATAACTTCTACGATAGAACAACGATTGTGTGATGAAGATGTATCCAAAATCTTGTTTATAGCGTCCATTGCTGTGTTTACAGCTGTGTCGAATCCTATAGTATATCTTGTACATGCTATATCTAAATCTATGGTGCCCGGAATTCCTATTGTATTAATTCCTAAATTCGCTAGCTTTTCAGCACCCTGAAACGAGCCATCTCCACCAATAACTACTAGGCCTTCTATGCCAAATACTCGGCACATATCCGCTCCTCGCTTTTGATATTCAACTTCCATAAATTCTTTACAGCGTGCCGTTTGCAAAATTGTTCCGCCTCTTTGTATTATGTCCGAAACATCTCTTGATTTTAGCGGTATAATGTCTCCAGCTAGTAATCCTTTAAAGCCATTTTTGATTCCAACAACTTCTGCTCCATAAGAAAGTCCGGTTCTGACTACTGACCTTATTGCAGCATTCATTCCTGGCGCATCGCCACCACTCGTCATAACACCAATCTTTTTAATTCTAGGATTATCCATTTCTTAACCTCCAATTTTTTGTCCGATTTGCTATACATACATTGAATTTCGAATTTCATGAAATACTTACTATAATTATTTTACAAATGCTAAAGTTTTATACTAGACCATTCTACTAAAATCTGCTGACAAAAGCAACCATATTTACTTATTAATATTTTTTACATACTATTTGTTTATAAAAATACCTTTTATGACATGCTATCTATCCCTAATTATGCTATAATATTATACATTAAATTATATATTAAACATAGGAGGTATAGCTCATGGAATTAACTAAGTTTAATCAAACTAAAATAGAAATTTTAAAATTATACGAAATCCTAGAGGACGTACATAAGCAGTTAAATATTGATAACTTTGTAGAACAACTAGAATATTCAAAAACTGCCCTAATACATGATAACTTCAATGTTATTGTAGTTGGCGAATTTTCAAGAGGTAAGTCTACTTTTATCAATGCTATTTTGGGTAAAAAAATCTTGCCCTCTTCCACACGGCCTACAACAACCGTAATCAATAAAATAAATTATGGACAAGATCCGACCTATACTATCTACTTTAGAGCAGAATCTAATAGGCGGATTAGCTATCAAGAGTTTCAAAATCTAATCGTAGGAAATACGCCAGATATCGATTGCCCCGAAGAAGTTTTGTGCTACCAAAAACATTTAGAATTTACTTCGACTATAGAATACCTAAATATAGCATATCCTCTCCCTTTGTGCAAAAATGGTATCGAAATAATCGATACCCCCGGAACTAATGATACAGACGCAACTCGGGAGGAAATTACTTTTAAATTTATCCCTCAAGCAGACGTTGCTATATTCATTTTATCGGCCACTCAGATCTTTTCCGATTCGGAAAAGGAGTTTTTGAAAAATCGAATTCTTAGCAGTGATATCCAAAAAGTATTCTTTGTGATTAATTTTAAAGATAGGCTCAAATCGGAAGCAGAAGAGTCGGATATAATAGATTATGCAAAAACTCATTTAGAGGCTATAGTAAAAAATCCAAAAATATATCTAGTCTCATCAAAAGATGCCTTAAATTTTAAGCGAAGCCAAAACGGAGAAACAGTTGAAGGTAAGCGTAATATCATTCCAGAAAATTTAGATGCTACTGGATTTGTAGAGTTAGAAACGGATCTAGAACAATATTTAATAGATCAACGTGCCAATATTAAGTTTCAAAAATATATAGAACGAGGTCTTAGAATTTGTAATGAGTTAGAACTAAACTATATTGAACTTAATAAGAAAATAATTCTAGTCGATAATGATACTTTAGAACAAAAGGTGGAGGCGTTTAAACCATTAGTAACAGCTACGAAAAACATTGTGGCCTCAGAATTAAATAGACTATTAGAATCCTTTGCTTTATCCGAAAAAGTACTTCTAACTAAGTATAGAATGGGCCTAGAAAAAATAGCCCGAGCTGCAGAAAATGCTGTAGACAACTATGTCGGCGAGCTATACACAGAAAATATATTGAAAGCTGTCGAAAACATAGTGGCCCCACTTCAGCTAATTTTACATAATGAATTATCGGATCTCAAAAAACTTCACTTAGAAGATGAAATAGAATTTAGTATAAATAAATTAAACAATACCTGCGATAATTTAGTAGAAAATTTTAAAGAAGAATTAGGCATTACTAATCCAGAAATATTAGAAGCACCTTTGTCCGAAATGGCTATTAATGATGAATTGTACCAAAGGGATATAAACTTATTTAAAAATTTCATGATCGGTGGAGCCATAATAGGCGTGATAGCATCATCTCATATGCTCGTGCCCATTGTTGGTGCAAGTTTTGCTATGTTTAATTATTTTAAATATGAGCAGAAAGGAGAGCTATTAAAAAGAATAAAGTTACAAATAAACAAAAGGTACTACGACAACATTAAGGGCCAACTACAAGACTTTAAAAAACAGTATAAACATGACGTAGAACTTTTACTTAACATTTTAAACGATGAAATTGAATTAAAAATTCGGATTTTTGATGAGAAACTAAAAGAGTTAGAATCCGAAAGAGAAATCAACGAAGTAATCAATAAACAGAAGTACGAAAACTTAGAATTACAAAGCCAAAGGATTCAAGATATAAGAAATCGGCTAAAAAATCTCAGATGGATTTAAAAGGAGCTTAATATGGATGAACAGGATATTTTTATTTTAGACGAAATTAATTTTGTAAACGAAGAATTTAAAGAAATAATAAATCAGTCAATAAAGCAAAAAATTTTGGACTTAGAAGACGATATAAAAAGTAATATTGTTAAAATAATAGTTGTAGGAGAAACGAAAAGCGGAAAATCTACATTTATAAATGTCATGCTAGAAAACAAGAAAATATTAACGATAACCAATTCATTAACACCCGAAATAACCGGTGTAAAATACTTAGAACCAAATGTTATTCTGTTCGATATACCCGGGATACCTAACATTGATGAAGAAATGTCTGATTTTATAGCCCAAGCTGATATCGCCGTATTAATTTTTGATTCTTCAGCACCTCTAAAACGAACCGAGAAAGAATTTATAGAAGATAAGTTAATTGCTTTAGGGATAGATCAAATACTTTTTATTATCAACAAAATGGATTATATTGAAGAGGGCGAGGCTCTCGAATTATTAACCGATGTAAAAAATAAATTGAAAAAATATTTCATAAATAACTTACATCATATAAATCTTTTTCCTCTATCCGCTACCGAAGCTTTAGATAAATTAGAGGATTTAGACAATATCAAGGCTGAACTCTCTCGTATTATTTCTAACATAAATTGGCCTAAAAGATATCAACTGAAATTTCATATGATATTAGAGCATTTTAAAGCCGAATTGGAACAAACAGCTTTTGGTTATCAGTCTCGTTTAAAATCCTTAATTAAAAATATAGAACAAATAAAGTTAAAACAACGCCAACAAGGCATCTATAGAACAGAATTAATCGAGTATATTATAATTCAGGAAAAGACTATTTTGGCTGGTATATATAAAGATTTAAGCCTTTTTCGAGAAACCTTAACTATGGACATGCTAGAAATAGTAACTTCGTATAATGGGGCAGATTTTAAAGATTTTGTCGAACAACATACTTGTGGTACTATTAAAAAAAATATTCAAAGATGGACTTGCAATTATTCCCCCAAAGTAGAATCTACCTTAGTTAAATTGGCTCAGGATCTAAAAAATATATTAGTCAGTAAATTTGAAGAAAATATTATACTCGATAATCACTATTTAAATAAGCATGAAATAGAAATTTTGGATAGCGACATTTCTATTCAAGTAAAAGATGTATCCAAACTAAGCATGCAAGCCGGAATTATTTCGGCTACCGTAGCCGGTGCTTTAGCATTGATTGGGGCCAACATGGTTTTGCCTTGTATCAGTATGGCCGCTATGCCAACAATACATCAAAAACTTTTAGAAGGAAGATTGAAAGAGATAAAGGCAAAAGTACGGCCCGAACTTACTATTTCTATCGACCAAAGTATCGAGCAATTATATTCCGATATTAGTAGCAATATCAGAGACAGAATAAATCAGCTAAAATTAATAGCCATTCAGTGTTATGAGCAATTGGCTACCGAAAGGTCCGAAAAACTAGCAGTACATTTAAACAAAACAATAGAAGAAAAAATTTATCTAGAAAACGGAGTACAAAATTTAGAGTACAAGTTATTAAGCCTTAGTCAAATTATGGCCAGGAGGTGATCATGTGATGACTTGGTTATTTATTTTATTCTTAATCTTATTACTAGGATTAATTCATCAAATAATTACAATAGTAATTTCGAAAATAGTTGATATAATATTTACAAATAATATTAATAAATCGAGATATTACATAGAAGGAGGAACCTTAGTACGAAGTATAGATAATCCTTATTCTAAATATCGGCTAAGGCGACGCTATTATATAAAGTCAAAAAAAGATTTCAACACTATTCATTCAGCGATAAACAAGGATAAAGTCAAG
Organism: Candidatus Epulonipiscioides saccharophilum; assembly: GCA_002007295.1. Classification (GTDB taxonomy): domain Bacteria; phylum Bacillota; class Clostridia; order Lachnospirales; family Cellulosilyticaceae; genus Epulonipiscioides; species Epulonipiscioides saccharophilum. Next base: position 8,696 of record LNZM01000103.1, read on the forward strand.
AACAAGGACAAGAGCAAGGACAAAAATCAGAATAAGGATAAGAGCAAAGATAAGGATAAAAATACCAGATTAACAAAAAAAATAGGTGTAGAGGAATATAAATCTGAGATACAAAGTAAAGCGGTGGTAAGTATCATGGGCGAATTTAAAACAGGCAAATCATCGTTAATAAATTCATTATTGAATGAAGACCTGCTAAAAGCTGCTATAACACCGGCGACAGCAAAAATAACCAAAATATGCTATGGTTCAGAAAGAAAAGTTTTGGTACATTTTAAAAATGGTTCTATACAAGAGTTTTCGGAATTAGCCTTTCATGAATTAACAGCTCAACAAAGTAATATGGCTCTTGGAGAGAAAAATATTCAGGATTCTATTGATTTCATAGAAATATTTATAGATCAGAATATTTTAAAAAATATTATTTTAGTAGATACACCAGGGCTGAACGTAGATAATCCAGAGCATATAAAAACAACAATGGATTTCATCAATAATTCTGATTTCATAATTTGGGTTCTGAGTGCCTCCAAAGGTGTATCTCGAACAGAACTAAATGCTATTAAAGCCTTGAAGATTAAGCCCTTAGTTGTTATCAACAGAATAGACGAGATCGATGACGAAGAAGAGGATATAGAAAGCGTCATTGGCGAAATTAAAAAAATATTGCATGATTTAGTTACTGATACTATCGGTGTATCCGCTTTGTGCGCAATAGAAGGTAGAAAAAATAATAATAAAGAATTGCTAGAATTTAGTAATTTATATACTTTACTGAAATTAATCGAAAATAAAGTTATCAACAAAGACATTTTTTGTAAAAATTGGATATAAAAGAAAAGTGAAAATTATAGATATTTTATGCAAGTTTATGTTATAATTAAGGCGTATTAACATAGAATAAATTAGAAAAAAGTAGATATTTAAATTACTCTGATGTTATGAATATAGAAAAGGAGATGCTCAATCATTGAATACTGTTGAACAAACACTGCGATATATTTATTTAAAGTATGGTGAATCAGTTTTTTTAGATTCAGAAAGATTTAAATCATTAATTAGAACCAAAATGAAAGGAGTAGATGAGTCAATAATATGTATGGCTATAGATCAGGGAATTGCTCTAAAAGTATCACAAACTGTCAAATCGATTAATGATACAAATAGCGTAGAAAATATAGTTAATAATTTAGTTTTAGTACATAAATGGAAGCGTATCATAGCCTTAAAAATAGTTAACTGTTTTGTAACAGCAAAATTTGGCACACCAGTAACCAATACAGGCTTGAAAGAACATCAGTTTGTAAGACAACCGGTTAAATTAGCAGACTATGATAAACAAATGTTTTACATTTCTAATAAAGTTTTAATTCAATATAAAGGTAAACGGATGGATGTAGCAATACCAGATGGCGTTACCGAAATAGCACCCAAAGCATTTTTTGGCTTAGATATAACCGATGTTTATATACCTAATACGGTTGAACTTATAGGTGCAAACGCATTTGCTGAATGTAAAAAACTTAGAAGCATTGAAATACCAGCCAGTGTAACTAATATAGAATATAGTGCATTCAAAAATTGTAAAGCATTGGTTTCCGTTAAATTTAATGATGGTCTCCTCATGCTTGGGGCCGAAGCTTTCTATGGCTGCAGTGATTTATCTTCTTTACAATTGCCAAGATCTTTGACCACGATACCTAATTGTGCATTTGCTATATGTACCAGTTTAGTTTATGTGGAAATTCCTGATGGTATCTTAAATATTGATATGTTTGCTTTTGCTTTATGCTCTAACTTAATAGAAATAAAAATTCCACTAGGCGTAACCACTATTGGCTCTTATGCATTTGCTTTATGCTCTAACTTACTAACTTTAGATTTACCAAAAACTATATTTACCATCGAAAGTAACGCATTTCTAAAATGCTCTAAATTAGAAAATGTTCATATTGATAGCTACGAAATAACTTTAGGTAACCAAGTATTCGGTGAGTGCTCAAAGCTGAAAAGTATTAATCTACCTAAAGGTCTGAAATCTCTAGGCAAGCAAGTCTTTTATAGGTGTCACGATTTAAAATTTGTGACTTTACCATCAACAATCAAAACTATTCATGAAACAAAAGTAAACTTTAGTAGTACACAGTTTATCTCCCATGCCAATGCAATATGGAAGCTATTAACCTAATATTGTTTAAATAGAAAAGACTACATGATTTTTGTATGTAGTCTTTTTTTTGTACGCTTTATTAGCATAAGCTGGATGAACTATTTTTTGTATGCTTTATTAACATAAGCTGGATGAACTGAATATAAAATCACCAAAATGAATTGTAAAAATCAACATAATATCAATTTTATATAGTTTTCTAACAATAATAGCGATTGACAAGATTTTTTTAGTATTATATAATTTTAATAAGTTTTTAATATCTACAATCACATTGTTGGCTATATCTCCATTAATGAGTTTGGCCACAACTTTGAATCATGAACCGATTAATGATTATTTCAAAACACTAAATACGGAGATCGTTAAGTCGGCTGAATTTGTTAATTGGACGCAATTCGGTTCTGGTAATGCCGGATATTCGGAAGCCGTATTTATACATCCAACAGACCCTAATATAGTATTTAATTTTCCGGATATGTTCAATTCATATCGTTCAACTGACGGCGGATCAACATGGCTTTCATTGACACTCCCCACGCCTAAAGGCGGGGGATTCTAAAGTAAAAAGAAGTCAGATGAATTGGGACTTTTTAAACCATGGAGTCTACTTATCAGAAGACGGTGGCCAAACATGGAGTAAAATCAATATTGGAATTGGTAGTTCTACGCAAATTTCCGATTTAGAATTTGACTCGCAAAATGAAGATTTATTATGGTTAACACACCATGGTAGCGGATTTTTCAAAGGAGAAATTAATCGAGAAAAAGCACCTAAATAATTTGAAAAATGCTATATAATAGGAAGCTAGTCAGCACAACATGGCTAAGAAACGGCTGACGAAAGGAATAACTAGGGGCTGTCACACTAACAACCTAAAAGTTAACTAAAATATCAATATTGGAATTGGTAGTTCAACGCAAATTTCCGATTTAGAATTTGACTCACAAAATGAAAATTTACTCTGGTTAACACACCATGGTAGCGGATTTTTCAAAGGCGAAATTAATCGAGAAAAAGCAACTGACTGAGAGATCAAAACACTATATAATAAGAAGCAATTTACCTTTGTGGTAACAAAAACTTTTATGCACGCTTTCTCCCTCCGTCAACTTACGCTGACACCTCCCTCCCAGATGGAGGCACCGCTTCCCCGCAATTTTTTGAAGCTCCATTGACCAATCACTTAGATATTGTTCCTGCTTCGCTGGAGTCTACAAACAAATCTTTTTTTTACTTGAAACAAAATCTGTCGCTTATGATTTTATTCATTTACGACAGCACTCTATCAAATCAATAAAGAAGGAGTATATAAAATGAAAATAAACAAATTTATAGCATCAGCAATCACCTGTATGTTTTTACTACCGATAATGAGTCCAACAAATCTATTAGCAGAAAGCCCAGTTACGGATGAGCCAGGATTAACCAAAATATTAAGTGCCGAAGAGATTATAGAAGCGGCAACTAAGGAGATGGAAATATTGAATGAAAAGTATGATCCAAAATTTTCGCTGGATATCGAATATTTTAAAACGTTAGATAAGCAAATTGTAAAAACAGGAGACTATATCTATTGGGAACAATTTGCACCAGGAAATGCTGGTTATTCAGAATCTGTACATATGCACCCAACAGATCCAAATACATTCTATAATCTCCCTGACATGAAAAATCGTTATGTTACATTCGATCAGGGTGGACACTTTGTATCCATGAATGATTTTGACGAATCATCAAAAAGTTCTCCAAATCCTGGTGGGGATTCAGGAATAGATTTCTCCCACCAAGATGAAAAATTCGGATTCGCAGCCGGTACTGGTTTATGGTTAACAACCGATAAAGGATTAAGCTGGACAAAAGTATTAACAGGCGGTGCACCCACCGGTCGGATCGGAGATGTAGCCGTAGATCCAACGGACGATAATATTTGGTTTGCCGGAACAGGCAAGTATTGGGATGTAAAAGGTAACCACTATACAAAAGCTAAACCACATGGAGTAAGACCGATTGGCGCTAATGGACTATACAAATCTTCGGATAAAGGAAAAACATGGGGCAAACTTTCTAATACGGGCATTCCAAATGCTGCAACATTTGGCCAATTATTATTCAATCCATTTAATACTCAAGAGCTGTATGCAGGGACTTCGTATGGACTCTATAAAAGTATAGATGGAGGTAGAACATTTAAAAAATTAGATGTTGATAGAGACGGTCAAGTAAATCCGACCGATACCAACGACTTAGTACATGATTTCAAATTGTATGCGGATTATGAAAATAAAACGATACAACTAGTAGCAATTCACCAGATAGATTATTTTCTAAATGATGAGACAAAAAGTTTGGATCAAACAGGCGGCATTGTTCGTAGCTATGATGGTGGCGAGACCTGGGAAGATATAACCGGAGATTTAGGACTAAACTTAGCCGAAGTACATGAAGAAACAATGAAACTTGTAGACGAGACTGGAGAAACTAATCCATGGAATTTCGTTAATGCTTGGTACTGGACTCCAAATTTTATCGGTAGATATTTTAGTGGATTCGAAAATTATCCGTCAACAAACACTACAGTAGTTAGAGATCAAATCAAAGCAGAGTATCCGAATTTTCCAACAAATTATATACCGACCTTCGATAGAATTGTAATAGATCCAACAAATCCAGATAGAATATATATATCCCATAATGGATCTCACGCAACATCAATGAGAATGGCCGAAGTTTGGGGGACTGCTGATGGCGGAAAAACTTGGGATATATTAACTAGAACCGGTTATGGCTGGGGAGAATCTGCTGAGTATTGGGAACAATCTGGCAAAGTCCAAGAGGGTGCCGACTTAACTAAGCCAAACGTAACCTATCACCATGCAGGAGACGCTTATTATTATAAAGACGTTTACTCTACTCAGGGAGCCAGAGACTTGGATATAGCAATAGACGGAACCGTTTTTGTTATGTTCAGAAGCTTGGTTAAATCTACAGACGGAGGTAAAACTTGGGAGCAGACCGATGTTGTTTATCGAGAAGACGGTGCCATGACCGGAACAGGCGGATCGAATTTACCTGGCGGAGGCATCTTAACCGATCCTAGAGATCCAGATTTGATGTATTTAGTGAGCGGAGAAAATAGTTTATTCCAAGTTGTAGATAAAGGCGAAGGAAATTCTCCTGCGTATATTAAGCATTTGCCAAATTCGCCAGAATCAGCCGCCGATATAGCGATATCACCATCGGATATTAATACCATGTATTTAACAGTAATGAGACAACATGGAGCCGGAGAATTTTTCAGATCAACCGACGCTGGTCAAACTTGGGAGTCCATCTCATCGCCATTAGTCGGAAAAACAGCGAACATAAATAATAAAAGCGTCGGTACTATGGTTATAGATCCAACAGATCCAAATACAATATTATTTACAGTGTCCAATGGATTGTTACACGAAACATCCGGTGGAAGAAATCCAGAAACTGAGCATCTCGGTGTATGGAAATCTACTGATGGGGGCTATACTTGGGCACAAAAAAATAATGGACTGCCAACAGACGCTTGGGCCTATCAACTGTTATTCGATCCAAGAGACCCGAATATTATTTATGCAGGAATGCCTCATAGTTATGATGTATTGCTAAAAGATGAAACTAGAAATAAATCTCACGGAATAGGTATGTACGTATCCTATGACAAAGGCGAAAATTGGGAGCTATTTAAAGGACTACCAAAAGCCGTAACGCAAGTGAACGATATAAATATAGATCCACTTGGAAACATGTATATCGCAGCCGGTACCTCGTCTTTCGCTGTAACCGGATCCCCTTCGGGAACAGCAGCGTCTGGCGGAGTTTGGGTCCTCAAAAATGGTGGCTCCATGTGGCAAAAGATTTTTGAAGGTCGATATGTTACTGTGATAGAATTCGATCCAAATCATCCTAATAGATTAATTGTGAGTAATAGGCCAAACGATACAAGCGACGGAAAAGTTATCAATAACGGAGTATATATTTCTGAAAACTTCGGAAACACATGGAAGAAGTCAAACATGAATATTGGTAACGCAACAAAGATTTATGATTTAAAATTCGATTCTCAAGACCCTCAAATAATTTGGGCTACAAGTCAATCAGGCGGATTCTATAAAGGCTATATTAATGAGTTAGATCCGGATGCAATTCAATAGCACTCGGCTCTCCTTCTAGGAGAGCTGTCAGCGAAGCTGACGAGAGATTGGGGGTCGATGAACCAAGGGGGCACACTGTGCCTCCCTCCGGGATGGAGGTGTCACGAAGTGACGGAGGGAGTTGGAGGGAGAAAGCGTGACTTCGAGTTGTAATTGCTTATGTGATCTGTATACAAAATAAAAAAAGAAGGAGCTGTCCTAATTTCAGACAACTCCTTCTACTCTCTCTGTCACAGAAAGAAACAATTTTATATTATTTAATTTCTAATTCAGTTCCCAATGCAATGGCTATATAATCAACAGGTACATAAGCCCTGCCCCCAATATTTGTAACCTTATCTTCCATTCTTAATTTTAATCCATCGATTAGTAAAATATCGCTACCTTGTTCTACTTCAATTCTGTTATTTACTATTGTCTTTCTACCTTCAAATACTACATCGTCTTGAGATAATCCGAATACATTGGCTATATCTCTGACAGAAATCATATAGTTTCCATTTATAGTTAAGACTGGACTTGCTACCAACTCATTTACCATTTCACCCCTAATAATAGTTTCATTATATAAATCTATTACTGGAATAATTTCTTCCTTTTCTACCTCAACAACCACTTCTTTGACGACCTCTTTTACGACCTCTTTTACAACTTCTTTTTCGACCACAACTTCTTTGACCTCTGGTTCGGCCACAGATCTTCTTAGCTGACCAAAATCTTTTACTATAATTGGGTCATGTGTTGATGCTGCGAAGTTAGATAAATTTAATGTTGCATTCTTTCCTGATATAGCACTACCACTTACTTTAATATCATAATTGCCAAAAGGTGCATTTTGTCCAACCGTAAAGTTCATATCAGAAATAATTACTTCTCCAGGTACCGCCGATTGTCTCATTACATCTATGACAACATAATCGCCGATCACTTTGTGCCTTACTTCTATTCCGTTTGTTCCTTCTACTTTAACATCCTTAATTCTAACATCGTTTTCTGCAGCTTCATCTATTTCTACTATAATCTGCTCGTATCTTTCTAAAACATTTGCTCGACTTTCTTTTATTATGATTTTTCCGGCCATTTGGTCTTTGATACCTATTTTTAAATTGGCCGTTTCTTTCGCTACAGAAATAGTATTTTCGATTTTTCCTACTATAACTGATAGATCATGGTCAAAATTACGACTTTCCACATTTACCAAAACACTTCCACTATCATTTACTCCGGATATAAGTTCTAATTTTAATTTTATATTATTGGCTATGTCATCATTAAATTCTGGGGTCATTTTTCCGACAATTTCTATTATATTGCCATCGTAATCTTTTACTGCTCTAAAGTTTATTCCTTCTATGGTTTGTTCTTCAAAATTTATAATTTGCGCTCCCATAGTAGATACGAATAAATCCAAGTCGTTGTCTAAAGAACCTGAAACATTTTCGGTTATTGTAAATTCTACTACTTGTGACTTTCCACCCGCTATAAATTTTTGAAGCCTGTCTGCATTTAAAAATATGTCGTATGGCACAACATCTGATACTATTCCTCTTTCAGATATATCGTTGGCCACTACATCTATATAAACTTTATCGCATATTACTCCCAATTTTCTATTTTCAGGTTTAACCGGTACATCCATAATATGAATCTTACCTTTTAAATCATTGTCGTCCAAACTTGGTATTTCTAATATTAATTGTTGCTCATTATTTGTAATAGCTTTTATTTTTGCGGTCGTTTCTGTTCCATCTAGCCCTTCACTACCTTTTAGATTAACCGTATTTCCAACTTCTGTATCAAAAATTAATCCGGAATTAGTCTCCAACGTTAAAACTACATTAGTCGGTTGTTTTAAGGCTCCCGGTACTATTTCATCTATTATAATTTCTCCTAAAAACCCTTCGCCTTCTATCGGAATATTTCTGTTTTCTCCAAATTCAATTTTTATATTTTTATCGGAAACTGCCTCTTCGGATAAGTTTATAACTTGTGAACTAATTCCGCCATTTCCGACTATTTCCACACTAGGGTTTTCTCCTACTATTTCTAAATAGAGAGGTACCATAAACATTTTGTCGCTGGATATATTTTTTACGCCTACTCTAATCGTATTCGATGTTAAATATTTTGTGCTAACTATTTCTGTTCCGTCCGGTGCTATGTCTTCGCCATATAATTTTTTATTAAAAACTATGTCTGTCCCCTTTATTAAAAATTGTTCGCTCTTATACGGTACAGTCGTATTAATAAATATATTAAATTCATCCTTTATAATTTCTCCAGAAACTACCTCGTAACCTAGAGTGCTTCCTATTATTATATCCTTATTATCGATAATCGCATTTGATGCTGCCATTGTCGAAATGCTAGATCCTAAAATTGCTATTATCGAACAAGATGCTATAGCCATTTTTTTTAATAGTTTCATAGTCGCCCTCCTGATTATATGTGTGAGAAACAGATTTACAATAAAAGGTAAATAAATATTTGCTACCTGCTTATGACGAAGTTGCAAATTTATTTTGCTGATAAACATATTCTACCCTATTATTCCGCAAAAAGCAATACTTTTTTCATATTTGTAAAAAGATTGTAATATAATTCAAGCCACTTTCTTTGAAAATGAATGTTTTTTCGATAAATAACATTTTTGCTATTGACAAATTATCTTTCATATGTTATTCTTAATTAAGAGGAGACTTATCGATTTCAATTAAATAAAAAGATTTATACATATGTAGCTTTCAATTCAAAGTGAGAAATAGATTTAAAATAAAAGGTAAATAAATATTTGCCAACTTCTTTATGACGAAGTTGCAAACTTATTTTGCTAATAAACATATTTTATTCTATTATCTTACAAATAAATGTTTGTTTTGTATTTGCAAAACAATTGTAATATAACCCAAAGTATTTTCTTTAGAAATGAATGATTTTTCGATAAAAAACATTTTAACTATTTACAAATTATTTTTCATATGTTAGTCTTAATAAAGATGAGAACTGTAGGTTTCGATTAAAAAGATCTCACCCTATTGTAGATAGATAGGATAGAATAATAAACCTAAAGTTCAAGTTGCAAATTAAAATTTACGGAGGTATTTCATCATGTTAACAGCAGCAAAAGAAATGTTAGACAAAGCGAAAGCGGGCAAATATGCAGTAGGACAGTTTAATATCAACAACTTAGAATGGACAAAAGCTGTATTATTAACTGCGAAAGAAAACAAATCACCAGTAATTCTTGGAGTTTCCGAAGGTGCCGGCAAGTACATGGGTGGTTACAACACGATTGTAGGGATGGTAAAAGGAATGATTAAGGATTTAGATATCGACGTTCCGGTAGCATTGCACTTAGATCATGGTAGCTATGAGCATGCTATAAAATGTATCGAGGCTGGATTTTCTTCAGTAATGTTTGATGGATCACATTATCCGATATTAGAAAATATACGTAAGACAGAAGAGCTAGTAAAATTTGCACATTCCAGAAACGTATCTATAGAAGCTGAAGTTGGTTCTATCGGCGGTGAAGAGGATGGAGTAATCGGAAAAGGCGAAGTTGCTGATGCTACAGAATGTAAACTCATAGCTGATCTTGGCATAGACATGCTTGCTGCTGGTATCGGTAATATTCATGGCAAATATCCTGACAACTGGGCCGGATTAGACTTTAAAGCTTTAGCAGAAATTCAAGAGTTAACAGGAATTATGCCTTTAGTTTTACACGGTGGAACAGGCATTAGCGAAGAAATGATCAGAGAATCTATTTCTCTTGGAGTATCTAAAATCAACGTTAATACAGAGTGCCAATTGACTTTTGCTGCAGCCACTAGAAAATATATCGAAGAAGGACACGATATCTTGGGTAAAGGATTCGATCCGAGAAAATTATTAGCTCCTGGATACGAAGCAATTAAGAAAACGGTTAAAGAAAAAATGGAACTATTCGGTTCTGTTGGACAAGCTTAATATAAATAATAAAAAAGCCCTCTGATTTATTTTGGAGGGTTTTTTCCTTTCTATATAATTTTCTATTAAACTAAATTTACGCCATAAAATCTACATAATCCTGCTAAATCTGTATCCAAACCTTGACCTAAAGCATTGAATCTCCAGGTGCCATCTTTTTTATAAATCTCCCCAACCGTCAGCGATCTTACTTCGTCCGGATAGTCTGTTAGATTAAATCTTAGTATCTCTTTGTTATTCTTTCCATCCATTACTCGGACGTAAGCATTGTTTATTTCTCCAAATCTTTGATCATTTTCTATAGCATCGTTTATAGTTATTACTATTGCTAACTTTTCTACTGATGGATTTATCTTTGAAAGCTCTATTTGTATAACCTCATCGTCTCCCATTCCTTCTCCGGTTAGATTATCCGCTAAATGATTGCAAGAACCATCCGGTGAGCTAGTCTGACCATAAAATATAAAATAGTCATCACTTATTACTTTACCGTCTTTGCCCAACATAAAAATTTCCGAATCCAAATCGTACGCTATCCTTGCATCAGTCGGTAAATCCCATCCTAGGCCAATGTAGATAGAATCTATTTCATGGCTGGATAAATTATATCGTTGACCTTTCGTTACAATAATAGCTTCTTTATTTTGTGTAGTCTCACTAAATTCGTTAGCAGAATTATCGGCTACAATATTTTTACAACCATTCACATTATTATTCAAGCAATTATTAGCAAAATCTGCAAAGCTGATGCCTTGAGTAACTTTCATATGTGAGCTAGTTGCAAATTCTTGTATACTTATAGGTTGTTGAACCTTCATTTTTACGCCATTAAACATTTCAATATCCTTTCCTTATAAACATTTTTTGTACAATCACTATTAATTAAACGCTAAGTATTTTTAGTCTATATTTTCTTAACTATTTTAACACATAAATAACTTTCAGGATATATAAATAAAAAAATACTTAATTGATTATTGAAACAAAATATGCTAAAATATTCTAGCATATATAAAATTTTTATTGAAGGAGCATTATAAAATATGAGCAGACCAAACATCATATGGGTATTAACGGACGACCAAGGTTTAGGTGATTTAGGATGTACCGGCAACGACATGGTTAAAACACCAAATATTGATAAATTTTTCAATAAATGTATTAGAATGTCTAACTATCATGTAGGACCAACTTGTGCACCAACAAGATCAACGCTGATGACCGGACACTTTGCAAATAGCACTGGTGTGTGGCACACCATCGGCGGACGTTCCCTTCTAAGAAAAGACGAATGGACTATAGCTACGGCCTTTACTGAAGGCGGATACGAAACCGGAATTTTTGGAAAATGGCACTTAGGAGACAACTATCCTTATCGAGCTTGTGATAGAGGTTTTAAAAAATCTATCACTCATGGCGGCGGCGGTATATCTCAAATACCGGATTTTTGGGGCAATGATTATTTCAGTGATACCTACTGGGTAAATGGCGAGCCTAAAAAATTTAATGGATATTGTACCGATGTATTTTTCGAAGAAGCATTAAAATTTATAGATGAGAATAAAGAGCAACCGTTTTTCTGTATGATAACAACCAACGCACCACATGGACCACTAAATGTTCCGAAAAAATATTATGATTTATATAAAGATGACAGCCGAGTGCCGGATCACCGAAAAAGATTTTATGGCATGATAACAAATATTGACGAAAACTTTGGTAAAATGATAAATTACCTAGAAGACGAGAATTTGTTAGAAAACACGATTGTTATATTTATGACTGATAACGGAACAGCTGGCGGCTTTAATATGGACAGACAAGGAAACGTTACAAGCGGTTATAATGCTGGCCTTCGAGGAAGCAAAGGATCCGAATATGATGGAGGACATCGAGTACCGTTTTTCTTTAGATACGACAAAGCTGGATTAAATACAGGTCGAGACGAGAACAATCTAACAGCAAGTGTAGATTTAATGCCAACACTTTTAGATTTTTGTAACGTACCAGTCGGAGATCACACATTCCATGGTATAAGTTTAAAATCCTTATTATGTAATGGAGAAGTGACCGAAAGGGCTATAGTAACAGATTCTCAGAGAGTTCCACATCCTATAAAATGGAGAAAAAGCTCCGTAATGAGAGATAAATGGCGCTTAATAAATGGTGAAGAGCTATACGATATCGATAAAGATAGAGCACAACGAAATAATATAGCATCTGAGCATCCAGAGTTGGTAGAAAAATTGCGAGAAGATTACGATAAATGGTGGAATTTAGTATCCGTAAAGTTCGATGAAGAAATACCTATATCTATTGGCTCACATGAAAATTATCTAACAATTCATGACGTTAGAAATGAAGAAGACAAAGGTGTTTATCAACAAGGTCAAGTTAGAGAAGGCGCTATCGCTGAAGGTTACTTCGAAATTCAAGTAGAAGAAGATGGTCAGTACGAATTTAAACTAAGACGTTGGTCTAAAGAAGTTCCGCATAAAATCCGAGAAGGTATAGATCCGAATAACAATGATATAGAATTCGAAAAGGACGGAATAGCGGATAGGGACTTCTATCAATATCAGGGTGGCGTAGCCTTAGATCTAACGCATGCTCATATTTCTATTCAGGATCAAACAGACATGAAAGAAATAGGTCCAGACGATGAATTTATCCGATTTGTTTTAGATTTGAAACAAGGGCCAACACATCTTGAAACTTGGTTTTCAAACGCCGAAATGAAAATGGGTGCTTATTTTATTGAAGTGGCCAAGATTTAAATTTAAATAAATAAGCTCTTCGATCAGGGGTCTGTCGCATTAACAACTCAAAAAAATGCGACACCCCCTTTTCGCCATACATGGGAACTTAAGAAAAGTAACTTTTGGTGAAGCTAACTAAGGGGCGGGCAACCTGTTGGTCGCTATCCCTTAGTGCATCGCTCCTAACCTCTCAGTCTTCACAACATTGCAAGGCAGTCGCGCACTTAAGCCTTCCTCTTGAGGAAGGTGGACGCGAAGCGGACGGATAGAGTCGCAGCAAAGCTACGCCCTTGACCTTCTCAAGTGAAGCTGACGAATTGAATACGAATACTACCGATTGGACAAGCTTATATAAAAATTATTTAGCTACAATTCACCTATACCAGTACATATTTTTATGCTAACATTTAAATTAAATTATAAAATAATCGAAAGGATGTTGGACAGCACATGAAAAAAGTATCTTTAAAAAAATGGTTTATAAAAAAAACTGATGCCGAAAATGATAAGGTCATACCTGTAACAGTTCCGGGCAGTATGTATGAAGCATATCTAAATGCGGGCGAAATTCCTGATCCATTTTACCGTGATAACGAAGATCAGTTGCTAACCTTAATGGACAAATGCTACACTTATGAATCAGTATTTGAGGTGACATCCGATTTTTTAGAATCTACACAACTTGATTTGGTATTCGAAGGCATTGATACTTTAGCCACGATTAAGTTAAACGATCAAGTTGTGGGTACATCGGATAATATGCATCGTACTTGGAGATTTAATATAACCGACAATATAGTATCCGGTGAAAACAGATTAGAAGTTTTATTTGATTCGCCGACTAACTATATAGCAGAAAAATATTCGAAGGACAAGCTAGACGGAACAGAAGATTGCATGAAAGGTTTTCCGTACATTAGAAAAGCTCACTGTATGTTCGGCTGGGATTGGGGTCCACATTTACCAGACCTCGGTTTATTTCGATATGTTTATATAGAAGCAAATGATATTGCAAAAATAGAAAGTGTATATATAAGGCAAATCCATGAAGCAGATCATGTGCTACTAAAATTTGAAATAGAAGCAAAACTTTTTGATATATGCTCACCACATTATAATATAAAAATTACCGATCCGACTGGAATAAATAAAACATATTACGAGTATGAGGATGGCATTAAAATCTTCGAGCCTAAACTATGGTGGCCGAATGGTTTAGGCGCTCAAAATTTATATGAAATAGAGGTTATCCAAAAAGTTGCTGACAGCATAAATACGGATATCTACAAAACTAAAGTTGGCCTAAGAACGCTAAATATGCATATAGAAAAAGATCAATGGGGAGAAAGTTTTGCTCATCAAGTTAATGGTATAGACTTTTTTGCCATGGGTGCTGACTACATTCCAGAGGATAATCTAATTGGCCGAGTAACTTATGAAAGCACAAGAAAGTTGCTAGAGCAATGTCGGCTAGCCAACTTTAATACGATACGAGTTTGGGGTGGTGGATATTATCCGAATGATTGGTTTTTCGATATATGCGACGAGCTAGGCTTAGTAGTCTGGCAAGACTTCATGTTCGCCTGTGCTGTATATCGATTAACGGATGAATTTGAATCGAATATCGTAGCAGAAATAATAGATAATATAAAAAGGATAAGAAATCATGCTAGTCTAGGACTTTGGTGCGGAAACAACGAAATGGAAATGTTCGTAGATCAAGGAGTTTGGGTAAACAAACCCCTCGAAAAATCCGACTATGTAAAAATGTACGAATATATCTTTCCGAAATTAGTTGCTAAATATTCACCCGATACATTTTATTGGCCGGCTAGCCCTTCATCCGGCGGAGCATTTGAAGATCCAAATGGCCAAAACAAAGGTGATGCTCACTATTGGGATGTTTGGCATGGCAACAAACCATTTGCCGAATACCGTAAATTTCATTTTAGATATTTATCCGAATTTGGCTTTCAATCATTGCCTAGCGTAAAAACTATTGAAGCTTTCACTTTACCAGAGGATAGAAATGTATTTTCATACGTTATGGAGAAGCATCAACGCAATAATGCAGCCAACGGGAAAATAATGAATTACCTATATCAAACATTTTTGTACCCAACTAACTTAGAAAATATAGTTTATGCGTCTCAATTATTACAGGCCGAAGCCATAAAATACGGAGTGGAACATTATAGGCGAAACCGTGGTCGATGCATGGGCACCGTATATTGGCAACTAAACGATTGCTGGCCCGTAACCTCTTGGGCTTCGATAGATTATTTTGGTAGATGGAAAGCTCTTCATTATTATGCTAAAAGATTTTTTGCACCCATACTTCTGTCTTGTGAAGAAGAGGGCATGCTAACTCAAAATATGAATATAAATGATGCTGACTTTAATATCCAACCATCGGTAAGACTCAATATCTCAAATGAACAACGTTATGACCAAGATGTTCAAATTCGCTGGTCTATTCGTAAAAACGATAATACTATTTTGCAGGCCGGTATGAAGGAAATTCACGTAAAGGCTATGAGTGCAGTTTGGTTAGATAAAAGGACTTTTAACGATATAGATATCCGAGATACGTATTTTAGCTATAGTTTATATCAAGGTGATAACCTTATATCGGAAAATAGCGTGATCTTTTCTGTTCCAAAATTTTTTAAATTCTTAGATCCACAACTTTCATTTACGCTAGATGAAGATGAAATTATTATTCAGGCTAAAAATTATGCCAAATCTGTAGAAATACTAAATGATAATGAAGATCTAGTTTTATCGGATAATTATTTTGACATGAATCCAGGGGAAAGACGTATTAAAATTCTTGCAGGCTCCGATAAAAATATTAGCTTAAAAAGTGTGTTTGACATTAAATAAAACATTTATCCAATTTTTTCATAAAATATCTAAGAAATTTACAGTCATAAAACATGTACATTTTGATATAATGTACATGTGATGATTAATAATATTTATAAGAGGATTGGAGATGAAAAAATGAGTAATATAACAGGAGTTTATGAGCATATTATCACAACTATGGACATTGAAAAAAGTTTAAGATATTGGAAAGAACTTGGATTCAATGTAATAAACCAAGGAACAGTAAGTCAAGAAATGTCCAAAAAATTATATGGAGTAAACGGTGAAGCCACAAGTTATAGACTTAAATGTGCTGACCTTGACAGTCATGGATTATTAAGGATTTTAGATTGGGCTGACAAAACATTAATATCCGAAAATCAGTGGAGTAGCAATGTTTTATCACCCGGCAATAGATGGGTAACACAAAGGACAGATGACATTATAGCCTTAACATACGCTTACGATGATGACAAAAAACGTGGTGGACAATGGTTAATCAGCGATTTGGTAAGAAATTATCTTGGGGCATCTGGAGTTGGGACTGATTTTTATAATCGATATAAAGGGGTTTATGAAGTTTTAGTGCATGGGCTAGAAGCTAAGCAAGTATTTTTTCAACGTGTCGGATATTCAATAGAAGGTTATGGAACCATTACGGAAAATCCATTACTGTGCTCCGAATTTACACATGGAGGAATTGTTGTAAGAAACTTAGACCACATTAATTTTTATGTAGATGTACTTGGCCTAATAGATGAAGGAAAAACATTGCAGGGTACACCAAGAAAAATGGGGCAAGATTCAGGGCCATTTATGAACAACATAGGCGAAGGATATCATGCACACACAATTGTAAGTCCAAACCAAAAAGCTGGACGAATATATTATGCTATGCCAATTCAAGATTACGAAAACCTAACCGATGGAGCTAAGCAAGTTATGGATGTTATCAAATATGCTGAGAACACGACCAACGGAATAATAGATGTTATCGGCAAATCCAAACCAGGCGTACGTGGATTATGTAGTGCTAGTTATAAAGCAAAGAACATTCAGGATCTGTATAGCAAAGTAAAACAATCTACGGCTACATATCTAACTGAACTATGTGACAATGAATTTGAAGAAAAATCCTTTACTTTTGTTGCACCAGACGGTGTTCATTGGACAATAGTTGAATGGAAATAAATTAGTGTAGAAATAACTTAGGAGGATTATTCTATGAAAAAAAATGAGGAAGATAATGGATTGAAGCGCCAGCTTTCCATGACCATGTGTATTACTCTGGTTATGGGTGCTATCATTGGCTCAGGAATTTTTACGATGACAGGAACGGCTATTGGATATATAGGCAAAGCGGTACCCGTAGCTTTTATTACCGCCGCAATTTTTATTATAATTACAAATATCCCTTCGATCTTTCAAGGTGGTGCCTTGCCTGCTACCGGCGGATCATATGTTTATGTTTCCAGATTCGTACATCCTACTTTTGGCTACATACATATTCTAAATTTAATTATGGGCACTTTTAATATTGCGTTAATGGGTACTTCGGCCGCTATGTATTTTCAACCTTTGATGCCTTCAATACCAACAAAAGTTACGGCTGCAATATTTATTTTACTTTTAGCTATATTAGGCTCCTTTGGAGTTAAAATTTCTGGAATAGTCCAAAATATAATTATTATAATTATGATCGCAGCATTGTTAACATTTATTATCCCCGGCCTTGGTGCTATCTCTTCTGAATTTGTTACAATCGGCGAAGCATTATTTCCAAATACATTAGAGTTCGCCGCACTATGGTCTGCCGTAGCAATTCTTAGATATTCATTAATGGGTGGTGGAATAGTTTTTACATTGGGTGATGAAGTTAAAAATCCGGGGCGTACCATACCCGCTTCGTTTTTTATCGGTACGGCTTTAGTTACTCTGTTTTATTGTTTAATCGGTTATATATCCGTCGGCGTAGCTCCCCTTGAAGTTGTTGCTAATCAACCTTTATCTGTGTCGGCCGCTTTAATTTTGGGCGAACATAGTGGAGCTTTCCAATTTTTCCTTGTTGGTGGAGCACTTTTAGCTACATTAACTACTTTAAACGGATCCTTTTTAATATATTCTAGAACTCTTTATGCTGCCGCAAAAGATTTGGTTTTACCCGGCTTTTTAACTACAACCAATAAATTTGGTGTTCCCATTGTTGCTGTTTGGGTTTGTGCCTTTATTGGCCTAACCGTAGTTTTACTGGAATTGACCGTAACACAATTATTATCCTTTGTATCGATTCCTGGATTATTATTAGGATTTATTTATTATATCCCACCAATTGTCATTAGCCGAAAACTTCCTTACTGTGCTAAAAATGCATGGTTTAGACTTCCTAGTTGGTTAATCACTTTGATATCTGTTTCATCTGCTATACTTTTATTTACTCTTGGAAAAAGTTTATTTGATAGAATGGAAACTTCACATTATATTGGAATGCTAATTTTTTATGGCCTTGGTTTTGTATATTGGTTTTTAAGATTGGCATATCTAAAAAAACAAGGTATTGACCTTATTGCAAATATGAAGGGATTCCATCCGTATTGGATTGAGTTAGAAGAAAAATATAAGAACGAAGAACTTCAGCGTATAGCAACATCGGACAAATAAATAAAATACTTTAGATAAAGCTAAAAAATAGATTGAATACAAAAGATAAAATACATAACATTAATTTTTACAAAAAATCAGGAGGGTAAACATGAAAATAAGTTTAAATACTTTAGAAAGAGTAGAAGTTGGTGTACTTAATACTCCTTTAGAATATATGCCTCGTCTTACTGAAAAATTGGGCAAGGGAAATTTATATATAAAAAGAGACGATATGACTGGATTAGCATTTGGAGGAAACAAATCTCGAAAATTAGATTATATAGTAAAATACGCTTTGGACAATAACTACACAACACTTTTAACTTACGGTGGGGTTCAAACCAATCATGGTCGAATGACAATTGCCGCAGCGAGTAAGTTTGGATTAAAAAGCATTCTAATGTGTTATGGAGATAAGCCTGAAATTTTATCTGGAAATTTAGTTTTGGACAGAATGCTCGGTGCTGAAATTGTATTTATGGATGTAAGCGAAGCAAGAAAAGCTACACCAGGCCCGGAACAAATAAAAGCATATGTAGACAAAAGAATAAGTGCAACAGAAATGATTGTAAAAAAATATGAAGCTCAAGGAGATAAAGTATTAATAATTCCGATTGGTGGACACAATGCGATAGGCACAGCGGGATACATTTTTGCAGTAAAAGAAATTATAGCACAAATGAAGGCGCAAAATATTAAAGCTAAATATTTAGTAGCTGGATATGGTTCAACAGGAACATTTGCTGGATTATGGATTGGTGCCAAATATTACAATGCACCATTTGAAGTTATTGGAATACCAATGAGTCCTTCACCGGCCAGTCAAGAAAGTTGTGCAACATTCATCAATGAGGTTTGCGAAACTTTTGATTTGAACATAGTTTGTAATCCGGAAGATATACGAATCGAACAAGGTCCAGACCACGATAAATATGCTGGTTTAGGCTATAATATTCCGGATCCAAAAACCAGAGAATATATGTATATGTTAGCTAGAACCGAAGGAATATTGACAGATCCATGTTATACCGGAAAAACATTTCGTGGATTTTGTGAATTAATTCAAAATAATATAATTCCAAATGGCCAAGATGCTATCTATCTTCATACTGGAGGTACGCCGGCTATATGGACTCAAGAGCATTTAAATGAAATCCAATCTGAACTTTGGAATGACAAAGATATTACAATTATTTAATAAAAAGGAGTGTTATTTAATGAAAAAACCAAATATTTTATATTTTATGTCTGACGATCACGCAAGCAATGCTATCAGTTGTTACAATTCTATTTTATCCGAAGTATTTCAAACACCAAATTTTGATCGACTCGCTAATGAAGGCTGCCGATTAAATAACTACTGTGCTACTAATTCTATTTGTACTCCAGCTAGAGCTACGATCATGACTGGCCAATACGGTCACTTAAATGGTGTCAAAACTTTAGCCGATCGTTGGAATTCCGATACAAAATTAAATCTTGCTCAATTAATCAAAGATTCAGGATACGATACAGCTTTCTTTGGAAAATGGCACTTACAGTGCGTACCAAACGGTTTTGATGAATATAAATATTTAGAAGGTTCTGGACAACAAGGTGTTTATATAAATCCGACTTTTGCCGAAAAGGGTAGCGAAGGAATAATTAAGCACGAAGGATATGTTACCGAAATTATAACGGACATGACTTTAAATTGGCTTAAAAATAAAAATAGCGATCAGCCGTTTTTTATCATGTGTAATCATAAAGCACCTCATGATAGATGGCAATATTTACCGAAATACGAACACATTTTTGATGGGGTAGAAATTCCTGAACCGGGTAGTTTATTCGAAGATCTTTCTCATAGAAGTGCAGGCTCTTTTAAATTCGGTAGCACTCTTGGACCAAACGACCATAGTTATAATAAATTAAGTTTATTTGATTGGTTTAACGAAGACAACTATGTAACCGGAAAAATACAATACGAGGAAAATGCTACGGACGAAACCAAAACAAAGTTAACCTATCAAAAATATCTCAAAGATTATTTACGAACTGTAGCCGGCATAGACGAGTCTGTCGGACAAATTGTAAATTATTTAGAAAGTATCGGCGAACTAGATAATACAGTGGTCATCTACACATCCGACCAAGGCATGTTTTTAGGTGAACATTCATATTGGGATAAAAGATGGAGTTTCGAAGAAAGTATCAACACACCGTTTTTAATCAGATATCCTAAAGAGATTTCGGCCGGAGGAGTTAATAATGAATTGTTATCTAATTTGGATATAGCTCCATTATTATTGGATTACGCCGGTGCTGAAATTCCAGAAGAAATGCAAGGTAAATCATTTAGAAAAGTTTTGACTGGCGAAGAACATGGATACGACGCAATTTATTTTAGATATTGGATGCACCTAACTCATCATGGTGTTCCCTCCCATTATGGAATAAAAACTAAAGAATATAAATTAATTTATTATTACGGAAAACCTCTTGGATCCACAGGAGCAATCAATGTCGATACGCCAACAGGATGGGAACTGTATAATTTGAAAAATGATCCTTTAGAGTTGCAAAATATATATAATGACAAAAATTACTCAAACATAGTTGAAAAACTCAAAATTCAGTTACAAGACATAAAAGAAAAATATCAAGACTATAATTAATTGCCAAAAAATGATTACTTGCTATCTGTAGCAAAATGATCCTCCTATGTATTTTAGGAGGATTTTTTAGGCTTGCTAAATAATATATAAAAATATTGTTTTTTTCGCTAAAACTATTTTCAATATTCAAACTATATGTTATAATAGACTAAACGAAATTAATCTTGAATTAGATTGTTTTATATTGTAGATTTTAATCAATATTATGTACATCCTTATCAACGTAATGTAGCATATAATATACATATTTGTCAAGTAATATTATTACATTTAAATTACATGTTTATATATACATAGTTACAATTAATCTAAAGATCGATGCGTATCTTTGGCTCTCCTTTCAGCAAAGCTGACTGAGAGGTTAGGATGATTCAGGTAGAAACAAAAGCTCGTCCACGAATTTATGCTTATCTTCATTATAATGGATGATTCAGACAAACGCAAAAACTCGTCCACGAATTTATGCTTATCTTCATTATAATGGATGATTCAGACAAACGCAAAAACTCGTCCACGAATTTATGCTTATCTTCATTATAATGGATGATTCAGACAAACGCAAAAACTTATCCTAAGATCGATGCATATCTTTTCAGCAAAGCTGACTGAGAGGTTAAGGTTAGGCTAGTTCAGATAACAATAAAAATTAATCCAAAGATCGATGCATATCTTTTCAGCAAAGCTGACTGAGAGATTAAGATTAGGTTAATTCAGATAACAATAAAAACTAATCCCAAGATCGATGCTTATCTTTTCAGCAAAGCTGACTGAGAGATTAAGA
>LNZM01000104.1 GCA_002007295.1 Candidatus Epulonipiscioides saccharophilum
ATAAGAAAGGAATGATTCATTGAAAGCACTTGGTAAATTTATAATAGGGGTGATGATTTTAGTAATGTTCGGTGTTCCTTCAACACTGATAGGATATTTTTATACAATAGATACTCTAGCTAATAATGTAACTGAAATAAAACAAGCTAATCTTTCTACAAAAATGCTAACTGATCCAAAAGTATTGGATCAAGAAGTCTTGCCCATTATGGCCACAAATAATGTGGCAGACATAGTTGAAGAAATCAGAAAAAGTGTCGTTTCAATAACATCCACAATTCCAGGTAATCTAATGCACAGTACTGGTGCAGGCTTAGGATCTGGATTTATATTTACTAAAGATGAATTTAATTTATATATCATAACTAACGCTCATGTTTTAGAAAATGTAGTAAATATAGTCGTAACTAGTCCAACATTAGGTTCTTTTAGTGGAGAAATAGTTGGTATAGATCCTCACACAGATATTGGAATAGTTTCTGTTCTTTTAGATTACATTTCAGACGAAGTAAAAGATCTTATTACCTTGGCTAAAATCAATGAACAAATTGATATACAAGTCGGTGATGTAGTTTTAGCTATAGGAAATCCTTTAGATGAAACGTACTCTAACACTGTAACCATGGGTGTTATCAGTGCTTTAAATCGACAAACAAACCTAATATCTGAAAGCAGTACATTTATCCAAACAGATACTGCTATAAATCCAGGTAATAGTGGAGGACCGTTGACTTCAGTTGATGGTTTTGTTATTGGAATAAACACAGCTAAACTTTCTAGCACAGACATCGAAGGTATCGGCTTTGCTATACCAATAACAGAAGCTTTACCAGTAGCTAAATCAATAATACGAACAAAATCATCAAACAGACCATCGCTCGGAGTTTATGTTTCTAATGTGTCCGAAACTTTTCTCCTCGATGGTAAAACTATTCTCGGTGTTTTAGTTGAAAATGTTATTCCCGGTCAAATTGCTGAACAATCCGGAATCCTACCAGGTGATATCATTATCAAAATTAATAATGACGATGTCTCTTCAACTACCGATCTATCAACTATTTTAGCCAAGTATAACGTACGAGAATCTATTAGCGTTACTATTATTAGAGATTCTCGTTATGAAAAAATAAAGGTTATTTTATAGCCATCCGTTAATTAAGATGCCTTCACTTTTTTATACTCGTGATTGTGCATCTTTTTTACTGAAATTCATCCTCTTATTCAACTATTGCTTATTTGTTTTCTCTATGTTATAATTCAGATCGTAATTATTTTAATGAACTACCAAATCATGGCGATTAGCCTACACATCTTAATTATTAAGGAGAATACTTTATATATGGAAATTAATACAAATCGTTTAAAGTTAGTACCTATAAATCATAAATTCGAGGAGGATATTTTTAATAATTTTACTCCTGAAGTTACCATCTATATGACACCTACACCAGCTAAAAATATACAAGAAACTCGAAATATCATCTCTAAATTTTTAAAAGATTGGGAAAACAAAACAGACTATGTATTTGCTATTACTCTAAAAGATACAAATGAATTTATCGGCTTAACCGGTATTCATGCAATAAAATCTGATCGGCCTACATTAGGCATTTGGACAAAAACTTCATCTCATGGCAATCATTATGGCCGAGAAGCTATCGGCGGAATAATCAAACTCGCCACAATTTTAAACTTACCTAAAGTTTTTTATCCCGTTGATAATCGAAATATTGCTTCCGAAAAAATTGCTATATTTTATAATGGTCATAAATTATTATCCGATTTCAAGGAAAGTATAACTTCTGATAATAGACTACTCTTACTCGAGACTTACGAAATCATTTTATAGAAATCATATTGCTTTTTCCAAAACTATGAAATTAGATCAAATTAAAAATCCGAATAAATGGATTATACCAAACTAGTACAAATTTTATGAATTATCAAATCATAATAGCCGACTGACACATTTTCGTACTACGTATCTTCATTATTAAGGAGCATATTTTATATATGGAAATTAATACAAATCGATTAAAATTAATACCTATATCTTATAAATTCGAGGAAGATATTTTTAATAATTTTACTCCTGAAATTACTACCTATTTGATATCCACACCAGCTAAAAATATACAAAAAACTCGCCATATGATTTCTAAAGCATTAAAAAATTGGGAAAATCAAACCGATTATGTATTTGCTATCACTTTAAAAGATACAGAAGAATTTATAGGCATAGTAGGCATTCATGCAATAAAATCTGATCGACCTATATTGGGCATTTGGATAAAAACTTCATTTCAGGGCAATCATTATGGTCAAGAAACTATTGGTGGAATAATCGATCTCGCTAAAACATTAAAGCTATCCAAAATTTTTTATTCTGTTGATAAACGAAATATCGCTTCTGAAAAAATTGCTGTATTTTATAACGGTCATAAATTATTATCTGAATCTAAAGAAACCATCACCACTGATAATAGACTACTCTTACTCGAAACTTATGAAATTATTTTAAATTCAATAAAATAAGCTCTCTCTGGATTAATCAAATCAGAAAGAGCTTTATTTTTTCAGTTTTTAACCATCGGTTGAAGTTGTTTTTGATTTAGAGCTGATATTATTGTTTGGGGTACCAAAGATATATCAGAAATCAATGAATAGGATTTATTATCGGGATTATTTTTAAAAAAGGGAACAAAATATATACTTTGATTTTTTATCAGTTCTCCTATATTGCTAAGATTTACTCCTAAATTCTCATTAGTAGATACTGCGATTATTACTGGCTTATAATTATTTAATGCTGTATTTATTGCTATAGTCACTGGTGTATCATTAATTTTTCTTACTAATTTTGATAATGTATTTCCTGTACAAGGAGCGATTAACATAGCATCAATATGGATATCTGGACAAACCCTTTCTACTTCTGAAATATCACTTATTATCTCCTTACCAGTTAACTCTTCTATTTGCTCAATAAACTTTTCTTCCTTACCTAGTCTCTTCAAAATATCATAAGCACTGTAAGACATAATAGGATATATATCTACTTTTAGTTCTATTAATATTTCTATCATTTGGATAATCCGTTGGAATGCAAAAAATGATCCACAAATCGAAAGCCCTAATTTAATGTCTTCTAAAGATTGTATCATAAAATTTCCCCCTTTATGCAGATTGATATACGGCGTTTTTAAAAATTTTACTGCAAATAGTGGACTTTTGTTATAATTTGCACAATATCAAGTATTTTTATCAGTTTATTATTTCCTAGCTATTATTAGTAATACTATACTATAGTATAATATGAAATATTTTATAAATTGTGTCTTCATTATTTTAATTATAGTTTTAATCATAGTTTAATTATTTGTTTAATATCAAAATTATATTTAATTTTACACTATAAAATTAATTTTTAAAAGACTTTCCTCTAATTTCCAGATGTATTTAATATTTTTATATGATATAATATAGTTATATTTTTTCAAAATATTATCTTTTATGTAGGATATATTTGCCATAAATAATATTAAATTTATAACAGGATAGGGGACTAATATGTCAAAAAAATTCATTTATAACCTAATAATTTTTTTACTTTTCATAAATATATTGACCGGTTGTTCGGCCATAGCTGTACATAGTGAAGATTTAATTAAATCTAGATTAAAAAATAACGATATTACACGCTTTATCTATAATGATAATGAATATATTATTTTAAACGATACATATAATTCAGAACAATTAGGTCAGAAGATATCCTCCATTGATCAAATAAGAGTAGTTAATCTAAAGGGCCATATTTTGACTAGTGAACCACTTGATCAGCATTTATTAACTTACTTAGATACTATGAATAAACTAAATACTGAGCATTCTCAATTTATTTTAACATATTATAATATCTATTTACCCCTAGAAGACGATATCAACTTAATCGTAGATATTAACGGTTCTTATCATAAAGCCATTTTAGCTGATACTATAACTCAGGAAGATGTAATATTTACATTTATCCTTCCAGGTACTATTGATGATCCTGAGCGTACTATGCTTATCGGCCCTTTACACGATGCTTTTAAACTTAATCCGATCAATCCTACTCAAATAATATTCGATAATACTATTTATCAAATTACAACCGAACAAGTGTTGACCGAAGATTTAGATGAGTTTCTCTCTGCTTTCTATGAAAAAATAAAACTTACTGTAGACAATACACAAATACTTGAAAAAGCCGGCTTTTTTGATATTGACTGGATTCACACTGCAGCCCAAGCGACTTGGTTTTACGGAGATATATTTAAAATTAATAACGTAGATCCTAATGTCTCTTTTGCTGTTAAAATTAATAATAATTATTATAAAGTAGCTAAATAATCTTAATAATAAAAAGGTTTATGGATTACATTCTACCCATAAACCTAAATTATTTTATTTAATTATATTCTACTTTATTCAGTAATTTGGATCTTTCTATATCTATCCATACCTGTTCCAGCTGGTATCAATTTACCTATGATAACATTTTCTTTTAGTCCAATCAATGGATCTATTTTACCTTTTATAGCTGCATCCGTCAACACTCTTGTTGTTTCTTGGAATGATGCAGCAGATAAAAATGACTCTGTAGCTAATGAAGCTTTTGTTATACCTAGTAATGTCGGTCTCCCGTCAGCCGGATTTCCACCTTCTAATTTTGCTTCTTCATTAATTCTTTCATATTCTAATACATCCACTAAACTTCCTGGTAGAAGCGCTGTATCACCATTTTCTTCTATCTTAACTTTTTTCATCATCTGTCTTACTATTACTTCAACGTGCTTGTCATTTATATCCACGCCCTGTAGTCTATATACTCTTTGCACTTCTTTTAACATATAGTCTTGAACCCCACGGATACCTTTAATTTTTAATATATCATGTGGATTTATACTACCTTCTGTAAGTTCATCTCCGGCTTGTATATAGTCACCATCCCTAACTTTTATTCTAGATCCATAAGGTATCAGATAAGATTTGGATTCACCTGTATCTGCATTAGTAATAGATATTTCTCTCTTTTTCTTACTTTCAATAATATTTACCTCTCCTGCAAACTCCGTTATTATAGCTAATCCCTTTGGCTTTCTCGCTTCAAAAAGCTCTTCTATACGTGGAAGACCTTGTGTAATATCATCTCCTGCTATACCGCCTGTGTGAAATGTTCTCATCGTCAGCTGAGTCCCCGGTTCTCCTATCGACTGAGCCGCTATAATTCCTACCGATTCGCCTATTCTTACTTGGTTGCCTGAAGACATATTAGCACCATAGCATTTTACACAAACACCAATTGTAGATTTACAAGATAAAGCATTTCGAATCCTTACTGACGTTATTCCAAGTGAATCTATATATTCAGCCCAATAAGGCGTTATCATCTTATCCTGTTCTATTATTAATTCACCGGTTTCTGGATTATATATATTCTCAGCAGCAAATCTCCCCGTAATTCTTTCGCTTAAAGGCTCTATCATTTCAGTGCCTTCTTTGAAAGCACTAACAACCATTCCAGGAATTTGAGCTTTTTGTAAATATTTAATTTCTTTTACACCAGGAATTTTACTTTTTAAGAGATCTATCAATTCTAAAGTAATCTCATCATTTGCCTTAGCTACCACTTTTTCTGTTTCCAAATTAATTATATCTTCAGCTAGTTGACATCCTAACAAATCATTATTAATTTTAGATACTTTTATTATTTTTTCTATCGGATGATTACAGTCTAGTTCTCGGATAATAACATCCTGAGATACGTCAACTAATCTTCTTGTTAAATATCCTGAATCGGCTGTTTTCAAAGCTGTATCAGCTAATCCTTTTCTGGCTCCATGAGCTGAAATAAAATATTCTAATACAGTAAGACCTTCTCTAAAATTAGCTTTGATTGGTAATTCTATAATTCTACCAGAAGGCGATGCCATTAAACCTCTCATACCAGCTAATTGCTTAATCTGATTATTAGATCCCCTGGCGCCTGAATCAGCCATCATGAATATGTTATTATATCTACCTAATCCAGATAAAAGTGCTTCTGTTATTTTATCATTGGCTGTATTCCAAGATTGAATAACTTTATTATAACGCTCTTCATCAGTCATTAAACCACGTCTAAATAATCTTGTAACTTGATCCACAGATTTTTCTGCTTCCGATAAATACTCTTGCTTACGTTCCGGTATAACCATATCAGATACAGAAACAGTCAATGCTCCTCTAGTAGAAAACTTAAATCCTAAGTCTTTTATGCTATCTAAAAGTATAGCAGTTTTTGTAGCTCCATGCGTGTTAATACTTTTCTTTATTATTTGTCCTAACTGCTTCTTTCCTACTAAAAAGTCAATTTCATATTTTAATGCATTTTCTGGTGATGTCCTTTTTACAAATCCTAAATCTTGCGGAATTGCTTCATTAAAGAAAATTCTACCCACCGTTGCATCAGCCATACCTGTTATTTTTTCGCCACTAAACTTTACTGTCCTTCTTACTTTTATTTTCGCATGAAGGCTAATTTCTTTAGTCTCATAAGCTAAAATCGCTTCGTTCTCATCCTTAAAATATCTGCCTTCACCAGGTTCCCCTGCTCTATCTAAGGTTAAATAATACATCCCTAAAACCATGTCTTGCGATGGTACAGCCACTGGTGCTCCATCTGATGGCTTTAGTAAGTTATTTGGTGCAAGCAATAAAAATCTACATTCTGTCTGCGCTTCCACAGAAAGTGGAACATGGACCGCCATTTGGTCTCCATCAAAGTCAGCATTATATGCTGCACAAACTAGAGGATGTAACTTCAATGCCCGTCCTTCAACCAATGTTGGCTCAAAAGCTTGTATTCCTAAACGATGTAATGTTGGAGCACGGTTTAGCATAACAGGATGTTCTTTGATTACCTCCTCCAATACGTCCCAAATCTCAGTCTTTAAGCTTTCTATCATATTTTTAGCATTTTTAATATTTTGTGCAATACCGTCCGAAACTAACTTTTTCATAACAAATGGCTTAAACAATTCTATAGCCATCTCTTTTGGTAATCCACACTGATAAATTTTCAAATATGGCCCTACTACTATAACTGATCGTCCTGAATAATCTACACGCTTACCTAATAAATTTTGTCTAAAACGTCCAGATTTACCTTTTAACATATCTGATAAAGATTTCAATGGTCGATTTCCTGGCCCCGTTACCGGCCTTCCTCTTCTACCATTATCTATTAAAGCATCTACTGCTTCTTGTAGCATACGCTTTTCGTTTCTTACAATAATATTTGGTGCACCTAAATCTACAAGCCTTTTTAACCTATTATTTCTGTTTATAACTCTTCTATATAAATCATTTAAATCTGATGTCGCAAACCTACCACCATCTAATTGAATCATCGGTCGCAAGTCTGGAGGTAAAACTGGTATAACATCCAACACCATCCACTCCGGCTTGCTTCCAGCTAACCTAAAAGATTCTATTACTTCTAATCGCTTAATAATTCTTATCCTTTTTTGACCCGTAGCATCCATTAATTGTGTTTTTAATGTGCTACTTTCTTTTTCTAAATCAATATCTTGTAAAAGTTTTTTTATTGCTTCTGCTCCCATTTCCGCTACAAAAGCAACCGTACCATCTTTTTCTCTGGCTTCATCATTATACTTTTGATCTACATCTTTAAACTCTTTTTCGGTTAAAACTTGTTTATAAGAAATTCCCTCTCGTTTTTCATAGTCAGGATTTACATATGTGATTATATAGGATGCAAAATACAAAATTTTCTCTAATATTCTAGGAGCAATGTCTAAGATTAAACCCATCTTACTTGGAATACCTTTAAAATACCAAATATGTGACACAGGAGCTGCTAATTCTATATGCCCCATTCTCTCGCGTCTTACTTTTGCTCTTGTTATTTCTACGCCACACCTATCACAAATTACACCTTTATATCTAATTCTTTTATACTTTCCACAATGACATTCCCAATCTTTACTTGGTCCAAAAATTTTCTCACAAAATAGCCCTTCTCGTTCTGGCCGCTGTGTACGATAGTTTATCGTTTCCGGTTTCTTTACCTCACCTCTAGACCATTGTCTAATCTTATCTGGAGACGCTAATCCTATCTTTATATTTTCAAACGCAATTGGTTGATCCATATCCATTGTTATTTTCTCCTTTCTAAGAAGTGCTCCTAATTAATGCTTACGAGACTTCCTGTTGCCATCATCACCAAGATCGGAGTCGTCATATTCTAAGTCGTCATCACTATAATCCAGCTCATCAGCTAATCTATTTTTACTCGGTTTTTCCATATTAGAACTCTTTTTTAATTTGTCTTCATCATAATCATCATATTCTTCTAATAAATCATCCTCATCGTCATCTTCATCGTCTTCATCATAATCGTCATCAAACTCTTCAAAATCACTATCAAAATCTACATAGCTATTCATATTGATATTTTTACTTATTTCTTTCTGTACAATTTTTGGTGAAGCAATTTTATTCTTAATTTCTTCTATAAAAGGTTTAGTCTCAAAAACTTCATCATCAGACTGTATTTTTTCATTATCAGATTCTTCTAGGTCATCATCTATCAAGTCATCTTCATCAGTATCATCAAATTCAAAATCGTCTATATCATCTAAGTCATCAATATCTACTTCTGTTATATCATCATGAGGACCTTGCCTATAAGCATCTTGTCCACCGGTTAAAGTATCTAAATCTACAGTAACACTTGTGCCATCGTAAATATTCTCTTTTATTTCTATTTCCACATCATCAGTCATAACTTTTATATCAAGTCCAAGCGACTGCAATTCTTTTAATAAAACCTTAAACGATTCTGGTATTCCAGGCTCCGGAATATTTTCACCTTTTACAATAGCTTCATAAGCTTTTACTCTACCAACAACATCATCAGATTTAATTGTAAGAATCTCTTGTAAAGTATAAGCAGCTCCATATGCTTCCAAAGCCCATACCTCCATCTCACCAAAACGTTGGCCACCAAACTGTGCCTTACCACCTAATGGTTGTTGTGTAATAGTTGCATATGGCCCTGTAGAACGAGCATGCATTTTATCATCTACCAAGTGATGTAATTTTAAATAATGCATATAACCTACAGTTACTGGATTATCAAACTCTTCTCCCGTTCTACCATCTCTTAATCGGATTTTTCCTGTCCTATCTATTGGAACTCCTTGCCACTCTTTTCTATGATCCAAATTATCCTCTAAATATTTTAAAGCTTCTGGCTTTAACTTATCTATCCATAAATCTTTAAAATCCTCAAAGTCTTCTAAATTTACATAGTCATTAGCCATTTCTAAAGTTTGCATAATATCTCGCTCATTAGCACCATCAAAAACTGGTGTCGCTATTTTAAATCCCAGAGCTTTAGCTGCTAATCCAAGGTGAACTTCTAAGACCTGTCCAATGTTCATACGAGATGGCACCCCTAATGGATTTAGTACAATATCTAACGGCCTTCCATTTGGTAAAAATGGCATATCTTCTGCAGGTAAAACTCTCGATATTACACCTTTGTTTCCATGTCGACCAGCCATCTTGTCGCCTACAGAAATTTTTCTTTTTTGTGCTATATAACAACGTACCATTCTGTTTACCCCAGGTGATAATTCATCATCATTTTCTCTTGTAAAGATCTTTACATCCACAATTATTCCAGCTTCTCCATGTGGTACTCTTAATGATGTATCTCTTACTTCTCTTACTTTTTCACCAAAAATAGCCCTCAATAGTCTTTCTTCTGCTGTTAATTCTGTCTCTCCTTTTGGCGTTACTCGTCCAACTAATATATCCCCTGCTCTAACTTCAGCACCAATTCTTATAATGCCTCGTTCATCTAAATCTTTTAAAGATTCTTCATTTGTATTCGGTATATCCCTTGTAATTTCTTCTGCTCCTACTTTAGTGTCCCTAGCTTCTACTTCATACTCTTCTATGTGTACCGAGGTATAAACATCTTCTTTAACTAGCCTTTCACTTAATAATATAGCATCCTCAAAATTATATCCTTCCCAAGTCATAAATCCTATTAGTGGATTTTGTCCTAAAGCTAATTCACCATTTTCTGTAGATGGTCCATCGGCTATTATTTCACCTTTTCTTACAAAATCTCCCTTATTTATTAAAGGTCTTTGATTTATACATGTACCTTGATTGCTCCTGGTGAATTTTGTCAAAACATATTTTCTTCTTAATAAAGTCTCATCTTCTCTTATCACTATCTCTCTAGATGTTACATTTTCTACTACTCCATCCGATTTAGATATAATTAATACACCCGCATCTTTAGCTGCTTTGGCTTCCATACCTGTCCCAACAATAGGACTGTTAGTTCTAATTAATGGGACAGCTTGCCTTTGCATGTTGGCTCCCATAAGTGCTCTATTAGCATCATCATTTTCCAAAAACGGTATCATAGCTGTCGCTACAGAAACAATTTGTCTGGATGAAATATCCATCATATCAATTTCTCTATAATCAAACTCTAAAATTTCTTCCCTACGTCTTGCTGTTATCTTTCTACGTGCAAAACGCATATCATCTGTTATCTCTTCTGTAGCTTGACAAATTGTATAATTTTCTTCTTCATCAGCAGTAATATATCTAAATTCATTAGTAACAAAAGGCTGTCCACTTTCATCTTTTTTTACAATTCTATAAGGTGCTTCTATAAAACCATATTCATTGATTCTAGCAAATGTTGCTAACGAATTTATTAATCCTATATTTGGCCCCTCCGGAGTTTCTATTGGACACATTCTTCCATAATGAGAATAATGCACGTCTCTTACTTCAAATCCGGCTCTCTCCCTTGAAAGACCACCTGGTCCTAATGCAGATAATCTTCGTTTATGAGTTAATTCGGCCAATGGATTATTTTGATCCATAAATTGTGAAAGCTGTGAACTACCAAAAAATTCTTTTATAGCTGCTGTTACTGGTCTTATATTAATAAATGTTTGTGGATTAGCCGGTTCATCTGTTTGAGTAGTCATTCTTTCTCTTACAGATCTTTCCATTCTAGTTAATCCAATCCTAAATTGATTTTGCAGTAATTCACCTACTGCTCTGATTCTTCTATTACCTAAGTGGTCAATATCATCTTTTGTACCAATACCATACTCTAAATTTATTATATAATTCATAGAAGCAAAAATATCTTCTAGTGTTATATTTTTAGGTACTAATTCATTCATTCTTTGTTTTACAATTTCTTTAATTTCATCTATATCTTCATGATTTTCAATAATTTCTGCTAAAACAGGATAATAAACATTTTCTTTTATACCTATTTCCGCCTTATCAATATCTACAAATTGTGTTATATCAACCATTTGATTAGTTAATACAACTATTGGTCTATCAAAATCAGCTAATTCTATCTTAACATTTGAGGTTCCTGTATTTTGTATAATATCAGCTAATTCTTCCGAGATTTTATCTCCAGCTTCAGCTACAATCTCGCCAGTAAACATATTTACGACATCTTCTGCTAAAGTCAGGCCTTTTACTCTATTTTTCAGGGCAAGCTTCTTGTTAAATTTATACCTTCCGACCTTTGCTAAGTCATATCTTCTAGAGTCAAAAAACATATTTGCAAGTAAAGTTTGGGCACTTTCAACCGTAGGTGGCTCACCTGGACGAACCCTTTTATAAATCTCTATTAAACCTTCTTCGTAAGACTTTGAACCGTCTTTTTCTATAGATGCTAAAATCTTTGGTTCTTCTCCAAACATATCTATTATTTCTATGTCTGTTCCTAGGCCAAGCGCTCTCATTAAAACAGTTACTGGGACCTTTCTGGTTCTATCTACTCTAACATAGAATATATCATTTGAATCTGTTTCATATTCCAGCCAAGCACCTCTATTTGGTATTACTGTAGCTGAAAACAGTCTCTTACCGACTTTATCAAATTCTTGATTATAATAAATCCCTGGTGATCTAACTAACTGACTAACAATAACCCTCTCTGCACCATTAATAATAAAACTACCTGTATCTGTCATTAAGGGTAAATCCCCCATAAAGACATCATTGTCCATACTTTCGCCCGTCTCTTTATTATATAAACGAACTTTTACTTTTAAAGAAGCTGCATAATTTACATCTTTTTCCTTTGCTTCTTCTACAGTGTATTTTGAATGTGGATCTAAGGAGAAATTGATAAATTCTAACATTAGATTTCCATTAAAGTCTACTATAGGAGAAATATCTCTAAATACTTCTGCTAAGCCTTCTTCTAAGAACCATTTGTATGAATCCGTTTGTATTTCTATTAGATTTGGAATTTCAAAAATCTCATTTGATAGTGCATAACTCATTCGCACCTGTTTTCCCGTTTCAATTGGGTTAATCTTAGATTTTTGCATGTGTACTTTCACCCCTTGCAAAATTTATAAATCTACAAATGCCCTAAAGCATATGTATTTTTTTGAAAAATTATTTAGTCCGTTTGCGTCACAATATCATTTTAATAAAAAATATCTTCATCTTTGTCTAAATATATTGTCCATTTTTAGTATATAAAAGGAAAATTTTGAAAATTGACGCACTTATTAATATTATCAGAACATGGAAATTTCGTCAAGCCCACCTACCTATTTTTATCAGACCAAAAAAGGAGCTATACGACTTATAGCTCCCCCAAACAAGATTATTATTTAAGTGTAACTTTCGCTCCAACAGCTTCCAGTTTAGCTTTAATAGCCTCTGCATCTTCTTTTGAAAGACTTTCTTTAATAATCTTAGGTGCACCTTCTGCAACATCTTTTGCTTCTTTAAGTCCAAGTCCTGTAATTTCACGGACAACCTTAATTACTTTTATCTTTTCAGATCCTGTCTCTGTAAGCTCTACATCAAACTCTGTTTTTTCTTCTTCTTCTACTGCTGGACCAGCCGCCATCATCACGCCCGCAGCTGCAGATACTCCAAACTCTTCTTCACACGCTGTTACTAGCTCATTTAATTCTAATATTGTTAACTCTTTTACTGCATCAATAATTTCAGTAATTGATAATTTTGCCATTATAGCACCTCCGTATTTTTTTTATGCTTCTTCTTTTTTTGTCGCAATTTCTTTAATAACTCTTGCAAAACTAGATATAGGTGACTTAAAGCTACCAAGTAATCTTCCTAGTAATTCTTCTCTTGGAGCAATATTTCCTATCTTTTCAATGCCCTTTGCATCATAATAATTGCCTTCCACAACTCCAGCTTTAAACTCTAACTTATCTAATGTCTTTGCTGCTGTTGCCAGTACTCTTGGCCCAGCTGTCGCATCATCCTTACTTATCGCTATAGCTGTTGGTCCCTCTAGATGTTGTTTTAAATTAGCAAATTCCGTTCCTTCTATTGCTCGAGTAATCATACTATTTTTATAAACTTTATAAACTACTCCTGCTTCTCTCATAGATCTTCTAAGTTTTGTATCTTGTTCTACTGTCAAGCCTCGATAATCCACTACTGCAATAGAAGCTGCACCGGCTATTTGATCCTTAATTTCGTCTACAACAATTTTTTTAGATTCTGAACTCGCATTAATCATTATATTCCACCTCCCCTTTTATATTTTGTATATTTTTTATTAAAAATGAAAAAGTCACTTTACGCAAGCAACCGCAGGTAAAGTGACTTCTTATACAATCCTTTATTAAAGAAACCTCGGTAGGTTGTACACGTTATGCCACTCGGGCACCTACTGTCTGCGGTATAGTATTCCATTTTCAGTCTTGATATTAGCACTTTTGTTAATGCTTTGTCAAGGTTATTGCTGAATATTGTTATATATTGTTATTAATTAGCTAAGTTTTGCTGTATTAAGTTTAATGCCAGGACCCATAGTTGCAGAAATAGCTACACTTCTTAAATATTGGCCTTTTGCTGCACTAGGCTTAGCTTTAATAACTGCTGTCATCAATGTGTTGAAGTTATCTAATAGTTTTTCAGTTCCAAAAGACGCTTTACCGATCGGTACGTGAATAATATTTGTTTTGTCAAGACGATATTCTATTTTACCTGCTTTAATGTCATTGATAGCTTTTGTTACATCCATTGTTACTGTTCCCGCTTTTGGATTCGGCATTAAACCTTTAGGACCTAATACACGTCCTAATCTACCAACTACACCCATCATGTCCGGAGTAGCAACAACAACATCAAACTCAAACCAACCTTCATTTTGAATTCTAGGTATAAGATCTTCTGCTCCAACATAATCGGCTCCTGCTGCTTTAGCTTCATCGGCTTTTATACCCTTTGCAAATACTAAAACTCTCACAGTTTTTCCTGTTCCATGAGGTAGTACTACAGCGCCTCTTACTTGTTGATCCGCATGTCTTGAGTCAACACCTAATTTTATATGTGCTTCTATTGTTTCATCAAATTTTGCTTTTGCAGTTTTTTCTACAAGATTAAAAGCGTCCTCTGCTTCATATTGAATATTGCTATCTATTAATTTAGCTGCTTCTCTATACTTTTTACCATGTTTCATTTTAATAACCTCCTTGTGGTAATATCGGGGTTCCATTCCCTCCCACGCTTTACGCGCGTTTTATTATTTTATAACAATTCCCATAGAGCGAGCTGTTCCGCTTATCATACTAACAGCAGCATCAATACTGCTGGCATTTAAGTCGGGCATCTTTAATTCTGCTATTTTTCTCACTTCATCCGGTGATATTGTTGCTACCTTTGTTTTGTTTGGTACAGCTGAACCAGATTTAAGATTTGCTGCCTTTTTTAATAATACTGCCGCAGGTGGAGTTTTAGTAATAAAAGAGAAAGTTCTGTCTTGATATACAGTTATAACAACTGGTATAATAAGTCCAACGTCTTTATTTGTTCTTTCATTAAACTCCTTTGTAAATTGGGCAATATTTACACCATGCTGACCAAGTGCTGGCCCAACAGGTGGTGCCGGTGTCGCTTTTCCGGCTGGAATTTGTAATTTTATCATTCCTGTTATTTTTTTTGCCATGTTTAATCACTCCTAAAATTGTGTGGTATTTCCACTCGCGCGTTTGTTATCAGTATAAAGATTACTTTTTTATATTTAGTAGCCTATTCTATAAGATCTTCGACTCTTCTAACTTCATTTATCTGTAAATCAATCTTTAATCCATTAACAGCAACCTCAACTTGATTTTGTTCATAGTCTATTTCTGTAACTATACCTTCTACCTCGTTGTAATTTTGTGCTATTATTCTAACCAAGTCACCAACTTTAATATTTTCCTTAAATCCAGAAACGTCTATTCCCATTTTCTCGATTTCTTCTATCTCCAACGGCACCGGCTTAGAATCTGGACCAACAAAACCTGTTACTCCTCTAGTATTTCTAACCACATACCACGCATCATCCGTCATTATCATCTTAATCAATACATATCCGGGGAAGACTTTTCTACTAACTATGCGTGGGATTCCATTCTTTTCTTCTTGCTCATTATGCATAGGTATTTCAACCTTTTGAATCAATTCCTGCATATTTCTATTCTTTATCGCTTTTTCAATATTTACTTTTACTTTATTCTCGTAGCCCGAATACGTATGCACTACGTACCATTTCGCCTCACTCATTCAACAAGCCTCCAATTTTTATATCCAGGTATGCAACAATACTAAGCACTGTCCGAATAAAAAGTCCATTATCGCAAGAATAAATGCGACGCAAATTGAGAGTGTAATAACAGTAGAAGTTTTTGAAAACAGCTCTTTTCTATTTGGCCAAACTATCCTTTTGCTTTCCGCAACAAAGTCCTTAAAAAAACCGCCCATATTTAATAACCTCCCCGAATACACCATCCATAAAGATTACTTTCTTGTTTCTTTATGCGGCGTATGTGCTTTACAAAATTTACAATATTTTTTTGTTTCCATTCTATCCGGATGCGCTTTTTTATCCTTTGTCATTGAATAATTTCTGCGTTTACATTCTTCACAGGCTAGCGTAATTTGTACTCTCACTCTAGACACCTCCACATTTCTATAAATTTCCATAAAAAAAAGACCTCATTTAGGCACGAGATCAATATATCATACTAAATAATGCTTCGTCAAGTATTTTTGACAATTTATCTATTTTTTTATCCTCTTCTCATTCTTTCTTATCCTTTTTTTCGTTTATTGTATAACTATGTTATCAAATTTTACTTGCTCAAAATCTTCCAAAGCTTTTATTACTTCTCTTTGTCGTTCAATACCTAATTCTATATCATTAGTATAGGCCGTTGGTGATTGTGTTAATCCAGCTATAAAAGCTGATTCATTCAAATTTAACTTTATTGGATCTTTACCAAAATATTCTTTACTAGCAGAATAAACACCATAATTTCCTTTGCCAAAATAAATTACATTGCTGTATATCTCCAGAATTTCTTCCTTATTAAAGTTTTTTTCAATATCCAATGTCATAAACATTTCAGCTACTTTCCTAACCCATGTTCTTTGGCTAGTAAAAAAAAGATTTTTTGCTAATTGTTGCGATATCGTACTCCCACCCTGAACTATCTCTCCAGCTCTTATATTAGATACAACTGCCCTAAATATTCCTATAGCATCTAATCCAGAATGCTTAAAAAATCGCCTATCCTCTATCGCTACTATAGCATTTAAAAAATATGGACTGATTTCTTCTATTTCTATATAGTCTTCATGACTTTGGATATATTCTATCGTCTTATCTAATGGCCTCTCTTGCTTTACTCTATTGTAATATGAATAACCATATACTAATATTGAAACAAAAAAAACTAGTATCATAATTATTGTTGTTGAAATCATTGATTTAAGTATGTTCATAATTTTCTACCTTGTTATCCTTATTCTATTTTATTGTACCAATTTCTATTCCAGGATAATAATGTTTTAAAATTTCATCATATTTATATCCTCTATCCACCATCCCTCTTACTCCTTCTTGACTCATTCCAACACCATGGCCATTTCCTCCTCCATAAATCATAATATTTTCTAAAACACCGTAATTATAATCAATATCAAATGCAAAAAATGCACTCGGTAAAATAGATAAGTCCCCAATACTTCGCTTATCTGCTCTAATTACATCTATCTCACTAGGAGAAAAAAATGTTCTAATTAAGTATTCTGTCTCAATTTCTATGCTTTCTTTTTCTCCTACTATTAACATATTGATTATGTTTCCGCCTTCCCCTCTATCTAATACTTTTATAGCAATAGGTAAAATTTTGAGATCATCGCCATTTTTTGTCGGCTAAGTCGGAGGGATTACTCCCTCTTTCTTGCCTAAGAACCGTACGTGAGACTTTCACCTCATACGGCTCAAGCATACATTTATCCTTTAGTCTTGTTACACTAACCCTACTTTTAACCGCTTTCTGGATTTCTCAAGCCATCTTTTTTAATTGGTTTCCTGTAATTGGGTCTGTCAATAGCCATTGATTTTTACTTTGTCCTGTTTTATCAGCTTTATATGCAGGTTTAGGACTATGATTTTGTAGCTTCAAACTTTCCATATCTCTGAATAATTCAAGTCTTTCACTGGGAGTTAATGCTTTGTAGCCATCTACTCCAGCAGTTCTTTTTCCTCTATTTGTTTGTGTAACTCTTTTTATGGAAACCAATAATGTTACATTGCTATTCATTAGCATTCTTTGTAGGTCTCTGACCTTACGTTTATTTCCAAGACTTTCGGCATGATATATTCGTTGTTGTAATTTTTCTACATACCTTTCGACCTCTATCCAATTGATTTGTTGCCA
>LNZM01000105.1 GCA_002007295.1 Candidatus Epulonipiscioides saccharophilum
GAAAAAGATTCGAGTGTAAATGAAGAAATAGATAAGTTACGGCACTCGGCCACAGCGGCTTTAAATGAACGAAGGGATGTCATAATAGTGGCGAGCGTATCTTGCATATATGGGTTAGGTGATCCGATAGACTATGAGACGCAACTTTTATCAATCCGGATAGGAATGAACATAGAAAGGGACGAAGTATTAAAAAAATTGGTCCAAATACAATATGAAAGAAATGACAGTAATTTTGTAAGGGGAACCTTTCGAGTACGAGGAGATGTTATAGAAATAATCCCGGTTGGAATGAATGAAAAAGCGATCAGAGTAGAGTTCTTTGGCGATGAGATAGAAAAAATATCTGAAATAAATATCATCACAGGAAAGGTAATAGGACTACGAGATCATGTTGCCATATTCCCGGCATCACATTATTCGGTATCCAACGAAAAAATGCTAGAATCAATTAAGCGGATAGAACTAGAGTTAGCCGTAAGGCTAAAAGAGTTGAAAACCCAAGACAAGTTAGTAGAATATCAGAGATTAGAAAAGAGGACGAATTTTGACATCGAAATGATGACTGAAATCGGCTATTGTTCCGGAGTAGAAAACTACTCACTACATTTATCCGGCCGAGCATACGGCAGTACACCGTTTACTTTGTTGGATTATTTTCCGGATGATTACTTAATTATTGTTGATGAATCTCATATAACTCTTCCCCAAATTAGAGGTATGTATAATGGAGATCGAGCCAGAAAAACTACATTAGTAGAATATGGTTTCAGGTTGCCGTCTGCATTAGATAATCGACCATTAAATTTTGAAGAATTTGAAGAGAAAACTAATCAGATTCTATATGTTTCGGCCACGCCATCAGAATATGAACTGAATCATTCTATGGTTATAGGTGAACAATTAATTCGACCTACGGGATTATTGGATCCAGAAATAGAAGTCAAAAAAGTGAAGGGACAAATAGACGATGTTTTAGCCCAAATTCATAGAACTGTAGAAAAGGACAACCGAGTATTAATTACTACATTAACCAAAAGGATGGCAGAAGACCTAACGAAATATTTACAAAATGCTGGTGTTAAAGTAAAGTATTTGCATTCTGACATCGATACTTTGGAAAGAATAGAGATTGTTAGAGATTTAAGGATGAAAATATTTGATGTTTTAGTCGGTATCAATTTATTAAGGGAAGGTCTCGATATACCGGAGGTTGCCTTGGTCGCAATACTAGATGCGGACAAAGAAGGATTTTTACGATCAGCAACTGCTTTGATACAGACAATAGGTAGAGCAGCCAGAAATAGTGAGGGCCGAGTTGTGATGTATGCAGATACTATTACTAAGAGCATGAAAATAGCGATAGACGAGACTAATAGGCGACGTAAAATTCAAGATGAATATAATAGAAAGAATGGAATAGTACCACAAACTATAAAAAAAGCCGTCCGAGACTTAATTGTAGCTACGAAGCCGGAAAAGACCATTATGCAAAAGTCCCCGGAATCTATGACTGAGGCCGAACTAAAATCGACTATAGTAATCACACAAAAGGCTATGAAAAAAGCCGCTTTAAATTTAGAATTTGAAAAAGCGGCCCAATTAAGAGATTATCTAATAGAATTAAAAACTCAAGATTTAATTAGAATCTAAATAATTTTTCAATACAATATGCTATTAAGTAGTCGTTAAAAATTCACCAAGCTTAGGCAAGGAAGCCCCCGCATTTATGCGTGGGGTAATTGACAATTTAATTAAGATTTAAATAATTCCTCAATACGATATGCTACATTATCTTTAGTGTTTCTAGAAACTAAAACATTCATGTTATGTTGCATTTTAGAACGTTCATGGATGTTTCTAGCGAAGGTCTTGATAGTATTTAACATATCGAAAACATCAACTATTCCGGCGGCGCCCATAGTTTCTACAAGTCCTTCTCTGGCTAAAATTCTTCCATGAACTACATCTATCCTAGTTAATACAATACCAATCATAGGTAATCCAGTTCCTAATAAATCATACATAATCTGCGTATAGCTAATTATTCCCATATCACATTCAGGTACTATGTCTAACAATTCATTTTCGGTATAGTAATTTATATTACTACCATAAATTTGAGATTTTACCATCTCGCCTTCTTCAAATCCATTTGCTATAACTACTTTTAAATTAAAATCATATTCAGACAATTTCTGTAACATATCTATTGTCCTAACATGATCTAATAAAAATAAAATGGTGTGAACTTCTTCTACGTGAATTTTTTTCGTGAAAATAAACTCATCACGGATAAGCATAGCATCCTCACCCGACATTACCAAACAACTAGCAGGTACTAAATATTTCAGTTCTTTAGCTAAAAACAATGGATTTATGATCATATCACAGTGTAATGGCCTATCACATTTTTCATCTATATATATAGTTTTGTTAAAAATTCGTTTGCAATGA
Organism: Candidatus Epulonipiscioides saccharophilum; assembly: GCA_002007295.1. GTDB lineage: Bacteria > Bacillota > Clostridia > Lachnospirales > Cellulosilyticaceae > Epulonipiscioides > Epulonipiscioides saccharophilum. Next base: position 2,458 of record LNZM01000105.1, read on the forward strand.
GTATCAAATGAACTCATTTTATTTGGACTATCTATAATTAGATTAGAACCTCTAAAGCGATCTACTTTTTGTAGTAATCTTGATTCAGAATATTCTTCTACATTGTAATTACGCATTTTTAAATATTCAATACTTTCACGATTGTCCTGATTACAAAGAAAAGTAATATCACAATTTTGTTTTAAAACTTGTGCTAATGCATCCATCCTATAAAAGGCTTTTAACCGATTACGCTTATACTCATCAACTTTTATTAAAACTTTCATCATTATATATCCCCCCAAATTTTATAATATTGAAAATAAATATCTACAATTATTTCTAAATAACAATGGCACCCAGGCCAATGATAGCTCGATCGCCTACGGTACAATTTTGTAGTATAACCGCTTTGACACCAATATGAACAAAATTTCCGATATAAATGCCGCCCAAAATACAAGCAGTTGGTGCTACATGAACGTTGTATCCTATCGAACAATTATGTTCTATTATTGCTCCAGTATTTATTATAACAAGTTTTTCGATATTAGTACAGCAATTTATAATAACAGACGGCATAATTACACTACCTTCTCCTATGTTTACCAGAACATCACCAACGGTTAGACTGCTTAAAACGTTTCTAATAACAACAGCATCCATGAAACAATTTAGCAGTATAATATTCTATATTGGCTTCGCCGGAACGCCAACGACCGTTAGGCCATTTAAAACATTTCTAATAACAATAGCACCCAGGCCAATGATAGCTCGATCGCCCACGGTACAATTTTGTAGTATAACCGCTTTGGCCCCAATATGAACAAAATTTCCGATATAAACGCCACCCAAAATACAAGCAGTTGGTGCTACATGAACGTTGTATCCTATCGAACAATTATGTTCTATTATTACTCCAGTATTTATTATAGCAAGTTTTCCGATATTAGTACAGCAATTTATAACAACAGACGGCATAATTACGCTACCCTCTCCTATGTTTACCTGATCGTCTGATATTATCGCACTTGGATGAATTAAGGTTGGAAAATTAAACCCTATTTTTTTTAATTTTTGATATAATGTAAATCTTAGATTTTTACCTTCACCAATGCCGATAACTGCATTAGTAATCCCTGATTTGAAAATATCCTCTAAGGCTGAGTCATCACCTAAACAATGGATGCCGGGTTTCCATGGGTCACCGGCTTTCAATCGAGAGTCAATTACTCCAGCTACTGTGTAGCGACCATCCATTTTTATTATATCGTTTATAACTCCGGCATGGCCGCCGGCCCCTATTATAATTATAGCGTTAGAATTTTCTAGGGCCAAGTTTACGTTTTCTGAATAGTTTTGCATATTTTCACCACTTTCTTAACCTCTCAGTCTCTTTTATCTGAAAAGTATAGTTACTCAATATCTCCGGTTGCTTTATTGCCTAAAATATTATTTTAGAATGCTCACCCTTATAATAGAAGATAAGCATTTTTTTTCGGACCTATATTAATTTGTCAATCTATGATTTGACCTAATTTATTTGTATTATACTATATCTATTGTTACATCCACATTACGACTATCCTAAATTTTATTTACGCTTAATCTAATCTATTGACATTTTTTTGAAAAGATTTATAATTCGTATAAAAAATGACAGTGAAAAAAATATACCTTCAAATTTGATTTACTCATGAGAAGTGATTTAGCAACGATTACCCTTAACAAAAATACGAAGCATGTTAATATCCTTGTCGAAAACATTTATATCTGCATCCATACCGATGGCCAAAGAACCTTTCAAAGAATCTACGCCGATTAATTTGGCAGGAATGGAGCTAATGAAAATTTTCTATCTGAAAAGCTTCTATAAAAGTATCTTTTTTAATATCTACGGCTGCTTTATTTCCTAAAATATTATTATAGAATACAGGGGAAATTCCGGTGGCTGGCCGTCTAAAAGTTAACATAGAAGAATCGATAACAATACCTTTAGGGATATCAATTTTAGCTACGATGCTCCGCCGAACTTTATCACGCATGATATATTCGGATTTAGTAGGAACTTTAAGGCCATCACCCAGAGCGATTTCTACGTTTCGAATTTGGGCTACATATTTTTTAAATTCGTTTTCATCAGCAGATGCTTTATGGTCTGGACCGGGCATATTTCTATCTAAAGTAATATGCTTCTCAATGGTGCAAGCACCCCGAGAAGTGGCTATAATAGCACAAAGGGAGCTAGCAGTATGATCCGAGAATCCGACTTTAGAAGATAAAGCTTTTAGCTTGTCCATGGCTAGTAGGTTAGCATCGACGAGGCTGGTAGGATAATTAGTTGTACAGTGCAGTAGAGTTATGTCATGACCACCATAGTTCTTCAGTGTATCTGTTGCGGTGACAATTTCATCAAAATAGCTCATGCCAGTTGAAAGGATAACCGGTTTATTGAAAGAAGCGACTTTTTCTAAAAAAGGTAGATTAGTTACTTCAGTAGAACTTAGCTTAATAATTTGCATATCAATATCCATTAAAAACTCCATCGCTTCTATACTAAAAGGTGTGGACAAAAACATGATATCGATTTGGTCGCAATAATTTTTTAATTCTAAAAACTGATCATAGGATAATTCTAGTCGTTTGAGCATTTGGAATTGAGTTTCTACAGTGGTATCATTTAATTTTTGGTATCCGACTTTAGATTCGTGAGAATCGACCACATCTTCGGCTTTAAATGTTTGAAATTTCACTGCATCTGCACCACATCGTTTGGCCATATCAATTAATTGTTTCGCTATTGAAATATTTCCATTATGGTTTACGCCTGCTTCAGCTATGATAAACATAATAGTATCTTCCTCCTTTTATAATAAATTTTTTATTGATTATTATCGATGTTAACAACAGCCTTTTTAAAAACCGACGCTTCGATCAGAGCATTGGATGAATTATCAATTATTATGCTACACTATTTCATAGTACATAAATTCTTGATCCTTAAAAGATTAATTTTTTAGTAATAAACTTTTCATCGATTTCTAAATCTTCTAGTATGCTAACAATCTGCTCACTAGTGTTGCCGATACCATACAGACTCAAAGTTTGTTCTAAACTTTCATGAAAGGCTGGACTTAAAGCTTTGTTGATAGCCTTAATGATATCCTGTTTATCGTTTGAACAACTAATGATGTTGGAAGCCATAAGGCGACCGGACTGACGTTTGCCGATGTTAACAACGGCCTTTTTAAAAACCGGTGCTTCAATCAGAGCACTGGATGAGTTGCCGATTACTACGCCGCAGTACCTCATTGTGCTTAAATATGCTTGTAGACCAAGTGATTGAAATAAGAATACGTTGCTGTGAGAGTTCGCAAAATCTTTGAGTCTTTCTATAATGTACTCACCACCATTATCTGAGTTTGGGTAAGTTATTATCATGTTATTGTCGAAGCTATCCAAAGCTTCAAGTAACTGATCCATTTCGTAAACTAAATTATTAAATAATGTTGTTGGGTGATAAGTTATCAAAAATGTACTATTATCCACTTTTAGGCCTAACTGCTGATTTAATTGATTGTGAGATAATAATTTTGTGGTAATTATATTTTCAATCCCAAGTGCACCGACTTGTTTAACTCGAAATTTTTCTTCACCCATGAAGGTTATATTTTTAGCGTAAACATCTGCTTCAGGAAAATGGATATGGGCCATTTTAGTAATGGCATGCCTAATTTGTTCATCGTTGGCCCCATAGCTGACTTCTCCACCAGCTATATGGGCTATTGGCACATTCATTATTGTTGCTGCACTGGCGCAGGCCAACATTTCGTATCTATCACCTAATATTAATAGCATATCAGGCTTTAGGCTATCCATTGCTTCTGCTAGTTCGTTCATTAGGTTGGCCATGGATTTTACTATAGCTGTTTTTTCGTTGGAGCCAACATCCATGGATATTTTTAGAGAAATGGGTACCAAATCGCTTTCAATTTCTTGTACTGTAAATCCATATTGTTCATTTAAATGTGTTCCGGTTACTATTAATATTAATTCTAATTCGTCGGATTCATAAATTTGTCTTATTACATTTTTTAATAAACCGTATTCTGCTCTTGTAGCAGTAACTACCATAATTTTTTTCATTACAAAGATCCTTTCTTTGCTAAAATTTGAGCCAACTCAAAATCTATATCAGTATCGATATCGACGGATCTGTTACGAGGCATTATATATCCGGTAGCATTTGGCAAATGAAGAGAGCTATATTTCAGTAATTCGGATGTTTTAACAAAATAAATAGCACCATTTAAAGAATAAACTTTTGGCAGATCCTGTCTACGCAAAATAGTATCAGTTTTAATAAAGGAAGTTAACTTTTGGCCATCAAAAATTTTCATCCAGTAAGGACTGGATTCGGCTTCGGAAATGCTATAACATGCATCAAAATCCGAGTTTAAGCATTGAGTTATGCATTCATCAATATCGGCCGAATTTCTTAAAGGAGATGTACATTGAAGCAAGCAAACATAATCGGGTACATAATCTTCGGTTGCTTTTAAATTTGCTAATAAATCCAAGACAACTTCGACTGTTGTCGTTGTATCTAAGGCTAAATAATCTGGACGTAAAAAAGGTACTTCTGCGCCAAAATTTTTAGCAATATCCATGATCTCAAAATCATCAGTAGAAACGATAGTTCGATTTATAAATTTAGATTCTAAAGCCGCCCCTATAGTATAAGCTATCAGAGGCTTATCGGCTAATAATTTAATATTTTTTCCAGGTAAACCTTTGGATTGTCCTCTAGCAGGTATAATACCTAAAATTTTCATGTGTTTTATTCCTTTCTATGAAAGTAAATAGCAGTGATCAATAATATTTATAGAGATAGCGAGCAGAGAATTTAATCACTACAAGTTAGCCACTACAATCTACTAATCACTGCTGTTTTTATTTCGGTGTATTTAAAACGTAATCTAACAATTTTTTATAATATTCTTCTTCTTCCAGGTCCATGGTTCCTTCTTTCATAGCTTTTTCCTTATCCAAAACTATAATATGCTGAGTGTGGCACTGGCCAGTATTTTGGCTATCATACGCTATAGTAAATACTTCCATAAACGAATTAATTAACTCTGCTAAAATGTTTGTGGTACCAAGAGCAATTACACGATAAGGTTTTAACTTCCAAATATAATGAGTAAAATAAGCTAGCCTATCTAGATAATTTAGCTCTCTTTTTTCCTCGTAGCCTACTTTACACCTAAAAATTTTGTATTCATTTAGTATTAGTTGTATTTCCTCTTTAACCTTTGGATTGAGTACTACACCAACGTGATATTTTTGGGCTAAAGGTATTTCTTGTACTAAGGAGTCGGAATTCATAATATATACTTCATCTATTTGTTCAAAATATTTATCAATACATTGTATTATTTTAGCAAACTCTTCGGTTTCTAAAGAACCGATACCAATAAATTGATTTGTAACAATTACTAATTTATTAGATTGACGCTCTTCTTCTTCTAAAAACGGCATTTCGGTAGAGTCTATATAATTTTTTAAATCCACAAGCATGTAATCATATAAACCAGTTTCTATTTCAGCAATAGATTTTGGAAGTAAGCTAATGCGTTTTAGCATTAAAAATATAAACATTCTAAAAACAAAGTCTAATTTAGGATTAATAATTAAATCCTTTAATGCAGAAATCGCAAATGCGCTATTTTTATCTTCGGCCAATTCTAATAAAGTTTTAGCATAAGAATCCAATTTTCGTTGATTAGACTCGCCGTGTTCCTCAATTTCTTTGGCTTTAATCAGCAATTCTTCTTCTAAAGTAGTCATAAAAAGTAACTCCTTTCGATGTTTGGTAATATAATTTTTAATTACTGGCCTGCTCTACTTTTTTCGATCATATCGAGCCATTGCCAGCCGGATAGGGTAATGCCGATTTTTTAGCTTTAGCTAGATAGAGTTCGATAATTTTTAATTGCTGGCCTGCTCTATTTTTTCGATCATATCTTCCATTAAATGAAGTTCTCCCATATCGAGCCATTGGCCAGCCCGGATAGGATAAACACCGACTTTTTTTCCTTTAGCTAAATAGAGTTCTATTAAATCTGTTATATGAAAAAAAGTATTTACTGGGATATCTTGCAAAACTTCTGGTTCTAGAACGTACACACCAGTATTTATTTGAAAATTATATTCTGGTTTTTCCTGAAGGGTTTCGACAATACCTTCATCCTTAGTAACGACAACACCATACGGTATGGTGTAGGTTGTAAGCGAAGTGACCAAAGTAATTTTATTGTTATTTAACTTATGCTGTTGAATAATTTCGTCATAGCGAGCATCGATTAAAATATCACAGTTGGTAACAAAGAAAGTATCGGTAAGCTGGCCTTTTAAAAGAGAGAGACTGCCGGCCGTACCATAGAAATCTTCTTCTTCTACATAGGATAGATTATAGTGATGATTTAATTCTTCGAGATAACTTTTAATCATACCTTTTTTATAATTAAGAGTCAAAATAAAGTCAGTGCAGCCGTAATTATTAAAGCGTTTTAGGATATGCTCCAAAATGCTTTTATCACCAATCGGGATTAAAGGTTTAGGCAAAATCTGCGTAAATGGATACAATCTAGTACCTTTACCGCCGGCCATAATAACGACTTTAGTATTAAGTTGAGGTCGATCTTTGCGAATATTATTAAAAACTCTTTCGATGAAAGTAATATCTACGATTTCATGATCGTTATTTAATATTGGTACAGCAAAGATTGTACCGGATCGAAACAGTTCCTGAATTTTTTCAGTATCACCTTGGAAAGCATATTGAAAGTCAACATTCATGATATTAACGACGCTAGCATCCAGAGAGCCATTTTTAAGAATCCAACGTCTAATATCACCGTCTGTAATACTCCCTTCGGCTTTACGGTTAGTGGCCACGAAAAGAATTTTTTTTGCTGTATCATCTAATCTTTTAATAGCTTCTTTGATAGTATAATCTTTGTTAATTATTAAGTCGTTTAATTCTTTGTCCATTGGTTTCATTGAATAATATCTCCTTAATTACGGATACAACATATCTAATCTCCTTATCTGTAAGATTTGAGCTACATGGAATGTTTACGATAGAAGATACATATTTATAGGCCTTTTCAATTTCGAAAGAATAATCATTTTTATACGGTTTTTGCTCATGAATTAATCCCCATACAGGTCTAGAGCCGATACCTTGGCTATTTAAAGCCGTTATTATCCGAGCTACATCTATTCGCTCTTGAAAAGCTAAGCTATAAAACCAGTAATTCGGCCTAATATCTTCTCTAAAATCTAGTAAAGTAACTTCATCCAAAGTAGCTAATAACTGCTTGTACAAGTGATAATTATTTTTTTTGATTTCAACAAACTTTTCTATTTGCTCCAATTGAGCCACACCAATAGCGGCCTGAACATTGGTCATGCGATAGTTGTAACCTATTTCATTATGAATATAGTTTAACTCATCATCTTTCGCTTGTGTACTTAAATACTTTATATGGCTTAGCTTTTCTTTGTCTTTAGCTAAGACCATACCACCGCCACCAGTAGTAATAATCTTGTTGCCGTTAAAAGAAAAGACACCAAAATCCCCGAAAGTTCCAGCAAACTTTTTTGCTCCGTCAATTAACATGTAAGAACCTAAAGCTTCGGTAGAATCTTCTATGACCTGCAAGTTAAATTTTCTAGCCAATGTCATTAGGGATAGCATATCAACTAAATTTCCAAATATATGCACTGCTATTATCGCTGTAATGGGCCTGGATGTTTCTCTAAAAATAAGTTGATTATTAATAAAATCACACTCTGTTTTCAGAAACTTTTCTAGTTTTGCTACATCCAAGCATAAAGAGTCATCGCAATCCATAAAAATCGGATGAGCGTTAACGTATTTAATCGGATTCACTGCCGCTATAAATGTTAACGTTGGCACAATAACATGTTCATGAGCCGATACTCCGGCCTCTAGTAAAGCTAAATGAAGGCCGGATGTTCCGCTAGATACTGCTACCGCAGAATGGGTGAGGACATAATCAGCCAAATCTTTTTCAAACTGATTAATATATGCCCCTCCAGTAGACACCCATTCGGCCACCAAAGCATTTGTCACATAATTTATTTCATTTCCTTTAAGATTTGGAACTGATAATGGAATCATAATATCACCTTGTTGTATTATTAAAATTAAATATTATAAATATTCGGTTTATAATTTTCCTGATTATTTCTAAACCATGCAATAGTTTCTGCTATACCTTCGGAAAATGTAAATTGAGGTACCCAATCAGTTAAGGACCGTATTTTAGCCGAAGAACCCAATAATCGTTCTACCTCACTTTTAGGTGGACGAATACGTTCCGAATCGCAAACGATAGAAGCGGATGGATTAATTTGACTAATCAGTTCTTCAGCAAGACGGCCGATACTAATTTCTTGTTCTGTAGCAATATTAATTTCTTGGCCGAGAGTTTTTTCAGAGTCGGATATAGCAACAAAGGCGTTAGCTATATCCTTCACATAATTAAAATCTCTGGTAGGAGACAAGGCACCCAATTTAATCAGCGTTTGGCCAGACAAAAGTTGAGAAATAATTGTAGGAATCACGGCTCTAGCAGACTGACGAGGGCCGAAAGCATTAAACGGGCGAACAATAGTAACTGGCAAATTAAAGCTACGATAAAACGATTCCGCCAATCTATCTGCAGCTATTTTCGTAGCCGAATAAGGTGATTGCGCTTTATACGGATGCTTTTCATCTATTGGTACATATTCGGCCGTGCCGTACACTTCAGAAGTAGACGTAACTAAAACACGACTTAAATTTAAATCTTTAGAAGCTTGCAAAACATTTAAGGTTCCTTTTATATTTGTGTCCACATATGAATCTGGAGAATGATAGCTAAAGGGGATCGCTATCAATGCTGCTAAATGATAAACTATATCCATCCCCTTTAATGCTACCCTGACTCCGTTTGGATCACGGATATCCCCTGCAAATATTTCTATCTCGTCTAATATGCTTTTATCTATACTGTCCAACCAGCCCCAAGAATTAAATGAATTATAGTATACGAATGCTTTTACTTTTTTTCCATCTTGAACTAGTTTTTCACATAAATGAGAGCCGATAAATCCATCCGCCCCGGTTACTATTACTTTTTCCAAAATAGGATCACATCCTTACTCTAATTTGTCCGCCCAGTCGTTTATTACATCCAGTAATTCGAACTCTATAACATCGGCTATGGTGTCTATATCTCTATTTTCCATAGCGTCTAGCATAGTTTCTAAGGTTTCTTGAAATTCGTCCGAGTCTACAATGGTAGAATTAATTATATCTAAAGATGTTATAGTCCAACTCAGGCCCTCTATCGCATCTGTTAATAGATCAAAGGCAGGACCTTCTTGACCATTTTTCAATTTATTTAATATAGATATTAAACCTTTTTCTAATCTTGGTAAATATACTTGCAATTCTTCTTTCAATTCAATAGTATTACTACTCATATGGTCCTCCTAATAATAGTTTAATTATCCAGATTTTGAGTATCAGCTGACTTAAATTTAATATTATCTAACTTTTCAGAATCACCTAATTCGAATTGATTACTATCCGGATTTTGAATATCAGCTGAGTTTAGCATCCGAATTTTGAGTATCAACTGAGTTAGATTTAATTATCTAACTTGATTCGGTTTGATCACTGTCCGGATTTTCACAGTCATCATCCAGTAGAGATTTTATTCTAACAATAGAATCGTTTATAGCTAGTTCTAAGGATTTGTAAAGTAAAATACTACCCATAGTTATTTGGAGAGCATTTTCTACGTCATCTCTTTTTGCTTGATATTTATATCTAGGATCTCTACTTATACTATAGGATAATTTTTCAAAGATGTATCTATAAATAAGATCTACTGGTATTTTACTGGATTCAACTTCTAATTCATGAATTTGAGGATAAATTTCTTTAACTTTATCCGGTGAAGTGAAAGGATCATAATCTTCATAAATAAGCATAAGTTCTTTAGACTTCTCGATAATTTCTTTAGTCAAATCATGTTTAAGGTTAAGTTTATCCAAAGTCTCTGCCAGTTTAGCATCAATATCAAACGGCTCGGGGAATAACAATTCTGGCGTATAATCGATGTTTGAAGTAGAAACATTGTATTTTTCGATAGCTTCTTTAAGAGGCATTTGGATCGCACCTTCAATCCTGGCTCCACCTTCTGTAGAATTAATAACCTTAATATGAGGATTAGACTTGATAAAGCGTTGAATCCAACGTTTAATATTAGTGAATACGCAAGTACTAATTATTTCTTCATCATCGTAATAACCGGGAACAATTTCATGAAAATCCGATTTAGAGACATCTAGTTTTTCTAAGTTTTCGGTAATTTTAGGTCCTTCATAAATATTGCAAGTTTTGGAGTAAAGTTTTTTCCTTGTAAATCCAAGATCTTGTCCTATAATTATTATAGGATCTGCCCCCAGGTAACGGGCGAACTCTATAGCAAGAGTCGAAACAGAAACGTTTATCTCAAAGCTTTCTAACTTAATACCTAAAAGCTCTTCTAAAGTTTCATCATGAGTAATAAAGTAGAGCTTATCCTGCCATTTCTGAATAACCTCTTGTGCACAGCTAATAAGAGCAACAAGGGGAATATCATAAAATCCACCAAACGTTGCATCCATTTTTACGCTATAGTCCACAATAAATGAGAAATCCGGATTTTTACCGATACCTTTAACAGATTGGATAGTTCTACCGATAGCCAAAATTAAACCATCGAAATTTTTTAACTCTTCTAAGTTTTTATCTAAGGATGGGCCGGCCATAACAACAACCGCAGGGAGACCTTTATATTTATTTTTAAGAGGTTTTATATCGAAAGATTGATTTAAATACTTAGAATTATGCAATAAATTGCCTAAATATCTATCCCCTATAGCGCCGACCGTACCAATGTTAGTTTGTAAATCTGAGATAGAAACATCAATAATGCCTTGGATTCTATCAAAATATTTATCATAAAAGAATTTATAATTAAAAATATCAATCACTTCTATATAGTCTACATTGCCCATATGAAGGCCTTCAAAGAAATTCGCATAAAAGCGATTAAAACAAATTTCATTGTAGAAACGAACTTGGCTATAACGTGTACGATCTTCTATCAAATTAGCTTGGGCCTTAAGTAATTTCGGAGATGGTTCTATAACAAAGATATTGGCGTTTGGACCAACACGCTTATAAATTTCATCTACGACATAACCAAAAGCGAAGCCAAAAACTACAAAAACAGTACTAGAATGTTTATTATATAAGTCGAGTTTTTCGTTAATTTTTTCACGAGGAGCATATTTACTGATTACATATTTAGATACATTATCCTTTGTTAGTTTTAAAGAATACTCACCAGAAGTTTTACTATTTCTAATTTCGAAATCCACGTCGTAAATACCATAAGTAGGGTCAAATTTAGGCTTGTCTTCGTCGCCGGGCATAGCTTGTTTTGCCTTCTCGTCGCTGGGCGTAACTTGTTCTACCTTAGTTTCGCCGGGCATAACTTGTTGTTCTTTTTTTTCGGAAGACAAATTATTCGGATTAGGCATGAGTAGTAGTCGGTTCTTTAACAGTAGCCGGTCCTTTATTCATAACTTCACGCCAAGTATCACGAAAGACAGTAATCAACCCTTTAGCTTCATTAATTTTATCGACGTTTTTTTCTATATTACCTTCACGTAAAATTTTCAAAATGTAAGTATATAATCTATCCATTTCTTCTGCAATCTCGTATTTTTTATCTAAAGTAATTTTTAATTCAATGATAATATCCTGAACTCTAATGTTATATTTATGGGCATTAGCCATATTGTTTTTTTCTATGCTATCAATGGTTAAATTACAAAATTTAATAGCGCCGTTATACAACATCAGTGTAAGTTCAGCTGGACTAGCTGTCATAATAGCATTATTTTTATATGAATTATAAGCATTATTTACCATTATAATCTCCTCTCAAGAAATAGCAAAAACCACAATGAATAAGAAGCAGACATCAGTGGTTTTTGGCCTTACGATTATTATACACAGTAATTTTAAAAATATACTTTTTAAGGATTGCTTATAGAAGGGTATTGCTACTACATACTACTTTGGTTAAATCAAAAATATATTTGTTTATAGAATGCTATTGCTAGTACATATCACCTTTGTTAAATAAATTCATTAGGGAATTCATTTCTTGAATAGCCATTTCCATAGCTAAAAATTGAGCCTGATAAATTTCCTCTTTTCTAATTATCTACCATAGTCATTTCAGAAATATATTTTTTAAGGATGGCTTATAGAATGCTATTGCTACTACGATATCACCTTGGTTAAATCAAAAATATATTTGTTTATAGAATGCTATTGCTAGTACATACCCATACCACCTTGGTTAAATAAATTCATTTGGGAATTCATCTCTTGAATAGCCATTTCCATAGCTAAAAATTGAGCCTGATAAAGTTCTTCTTTACTAGTCATTTGATCATATGCTTCGTCTATATCATCCTGCTGATCAGAAATAGCTTTTTCTAATTCTATATCATTAAATAAAAACATGGAGCTACTAGAACTACTAGATTTTAGTAAATCAGTAACAGAATCGTACATTTTTTCAGCATAACCATCGGTACCTTTTGTAGAATCGCCAACAAATAAAGTTTTAATTCCTTCGGCATCCTTACTAATGGCCGCACGTAGTTTTTCTTCATCTAGCTCTAATCGACCACGTTGGGTATAATCTAAACTAGTCGTAATCCCAATTTCAGCTAAAGATTTAAAACTTTCGTTATCTGGAAAAACTTCCATAAAATTATAACGAAGACTATCTAGTAACCTTTCTATTTCTGGATCATCTCGAAGAAGTAGACTATCAACTTTTTCCTCCCAAAGCTCGATATCAGAATCGGACATTGCTTCTTTTTCTTCTGGCAAAAGAGGTTTATAACCGCTATCCTTTGTTGGATCATAAGAAACTTCTGTGTAGCCGGTTAAATCATCTATAAGAGTGTTATAGGCATTTACGAAATCAGAAACGGTGGTAAAAAGAGCTTCTTCATCCATAGTTTTGTCGATAGTAACAATTTCTTCGACCTCCGTAGTAGTTGGATCGTCGGTAACTTTTTTGGCTGTAAAACTAATTCCGTCTAGTTTAAAAGTGTTAGTATCGGATTCAATTTCCATGCCATTATAAGTACCTTTAGCTTTGACAGCTTCGTATTCAAATCGACCTTCGCCGATCGGGTTACTTTCATATTCATGGGTTCCATCTTCATTAGTAGTCACGCTAATCCCTAAATCTTTTAATCGATCTAAAGTATATTTTCCGATCTCTTCATCGGTAGCACCATTTTCGGATTGATCAGCAGACCTAATTTCAATGTGATCAATGTTGTAAGCCAAATCTATACTACCATCATCTTCATTAAATCTAAAAAGACCACCTTGTTGACTTAGCTCGCCAAGAGTAAAAATACCTTGTTGACCGCCCATATTATGTTCACTTACAACAAAGGAACGTAGCTCTCCGCCGGTATCTATAGTGACAGTATCGCCAATTTTAAAGCCCAATTCTACTAAAGTAGTATCTTCATCATACGGCTCTCTTGGTGGCGGATTTATACCAAGTTTTTTCAAAGTGCCCGATTTACTTTCTTCTATAGTAAGGGATTTGGCATCCGTAGTTATATTAAAAGCACCTTGGTCGGCATGAAACTTTACATTTAAGCCCGTTTTATTTAATTCTTCTGTAATATCGTCTATGGTTTTATTTTCAGAAAGATGTATAACATGCGATTGACCATCGACAGCAATTTTTAAACTACCGCTAACACCAAGATCATGCATAGTAGTTTCGCCTGTAATTTCATCCATACCAACTTCTTTGCTAACATATTTACTGCTTTCAAGTATATATCCATCTTCTAGCCCTAAATTGCTAAGCGCCTTTTCCATTTCGTTATAAGAAAGGTCGGGTGGAGTACCAGCAGGCGCACCTGTTTTTTCTAGCCTAATAGCGCCTTGACCAGCCATGTCTATCATACCATTTTCATCGACTTCTAATCCGAAGCCATCGATCAGAGATTGAACAGTGACCCCGGCACCAAGATCCATAGCTTGATTTCCAATCCAAAGAGTAGTGCCATTTAAGCTTGGTGATAGAGTAGCATTTTTGGCGGATGCTCGTTCTTGAACAGACCATTCACTTTTGCCTTCCATCCCCATTTTTGAAAGTAAAGCATCGGTAGCAAATTTGCCCTCATCAAAAGTAGTGGAAGAAGGGTCGTCAATAACATCTTCGTATTTGAAAGAACCGTCGTCTTGTTCTGTAAGTGAAATAGCCGATATTTGATACGGTGCATTGCCATCACCATTGATAAAGTTGGATAAATCGAACATACCACTTTCTTCGTCGAATGAAATATTAATTCCCTCATCTACAAATTCATCTACCAAGTCGCCTACGGTTGAAATTTTATTGTTAAGTGTACCATCTTTACTAACGGTAGAAAATTCTATAGTTTTAGTAGAGCCATCGCTAGCAGTAAATTTTATGCCATCCATAATACTAAAGCCCAGATCGGTAAGTTTGGTGTCTAATCCTTCGATATTATTTTGGATTTTGCTAGTACTAACTGTAATAGGTTTAGCCAGCTGTGTAATTGTAATCTGATCGCCGGTATTTCCGCCACTATTAATTTGAACAGCATCGGGATTTGAGCTAGATGTTGTGCTAGCTGAAAAGGTGGATTCTAATCTTAATTTACGTAAATAATCATCGTAAAAATCCACTACCTTAGTATTTACCTCCCGATATTTTTCTAATTTTAAATCCAATAGTAGCTTTTCCTTTTGTTCATTATCATATTTAGTCTTATAACCAGAAACCATAGCTTCAACCATTGCGTCTGTATCCATACCTGAAGCTAATCCGGAAAAGGATAGTCCAGAAGAACTTATTCTACTCATATTGTCAGTCTCCTTTTTCATAAAGATTTTTATTATTCAAAGTTAATATCGTCATAAAAACACAATTAATTAATAGAAAAAGACAATTAATTTAAACTCTACTAGAACGTTATAGCATTTTTATATTTGTACTCAATTCCAAAATATGTAAATCTAACAACCTCTTAGTCACTGCGTGCCAGGGACTATCGCATTAACAATTCCAAGTATTAAATTCTGAATAACAGAAAGACGATGCACACTTACAAAATTTGCAATTTACTTGAAAGCAACAAAAACTTATATGCACGCTTTCTCCCTCCGTCAGCTTACGCTGACACCTCCCTCGCAATTTTGTGAAAACGGAGGGAGCATCGCTCACTGCAATTTTGTGACTAAGATTCTTAAGTTCCCGCCTATGCCCCTGGAAGGGGAAACTAGGCTAATTAATGAAATTTAGTTCTGTTGCGATAAATATCTGTTTGACGAGTATTAATCTCGAAGCGAACCAAATGGCCCCAACCATTTAACTTATGTGATAATCCCCATTTCATACCTTCTAATGGATACGAAGATGGCTCATCAGACCTAAAAGGACCGGGCGCAATCGGACCATTCGGTGGAATAACAGACTTTATCTCGAAGTTGATACCATCCGGCGCAAATTGAATAGTATTTTTTTCAACGCCATCGGTACTAAGAAAAGCGGCCATGCCACCATCATACTGCCAAAGACAAGTTTCATGGCCAGAGTTGGTTACTGGATTATATTCGGATTTTACATAAGGTCCAAAAATATTATCGGCTATAGCAACGCCCCACATGGTGTCTCGACCACCCATGTATATTTCTTCACCCATGCTTTTGCCTTTATAATAAAGATAGAATTTATCATTGTAATGAAAGAGTAGAGGATCATGAACTTTATGGCTATCAAAACTACCTTTAGAAATAATATTCAATCGATTATCTTCATCGCCATCCCATTGACCATCTTTAGAAGGAGTAAGAATAGGTTCGCTAGACCCAACAAACGGCCCAAGAGGATTATCGCTCACAGCTATTGCGATATTCTCGAAACTACGATTAAGATAAGGATGCTGAACAGTTTGATAAACCAAAAAGTATTTCCCATCATATTTTAGAATTTCGGGCGTAAACACACTTCGATCATCGAACCGGCCAGCTTCACCCCGAGTTAAAGCTACGTTCTGTTCTTGCCAATCCCAACCATCTTTTGATGTAGCTACCCAAATTTCTGAATAATCCCATGGGAACACTTTGGCTGATAAATCGCCACTTCCAAATCCAACATGGGCACCATAAGATTTGCTATAGTAGACGTAATATGTATCGCCGACTAATATTACACTGCTTGGGTCTCGCCTATGGATCCCTTCTTCTTGTTCTAATCCTCTTATATTATGCGTAGTAAATGTACAAAACCATTCTGCGCTTTGAAAATAATTTCGCTCCTCCGCTCTAATCGTTGCTGCACTTTTTTTCATAACAAAAACCTCCAAAATTTATTTGTCTTTCTTTATGTTATTATAACATGCTAGGAAATAAGCTGCTCACATGATTTTAAATTGTTAAAATAAAGTAAGGAGCCTGAAATATTATAGTAGCTCCATACTTTAAAATTATGTTTTATCCACACATTTTTACTCACTCGTACGTTATAAAGTAAAATATTTTTTGTTTTATCCGCACATTTTTACTCGCTCATGCGTTAAACAATTATGAAAGGAGTTTTTTATGTCTTTAGAATTAAAAGAACAGTACGATAAAATATACACCTTTTGTTACTTTCGGGTAAAAAATCGTGAATTTGCAGAAGATATAACTCAAGAAACATTTCTCAAATACTTAAGCACTTCTAATTATCTTGAAAAAGGTAAAAAACTTGCCTTTCTGTATACCATAGCAAGCAACTGTTGTAGCGATTATTTTAGAAAAACAAAGCATACAGTAAATATTGATGACTTGTCCGAGTTATCGGAGGAATTAGGCGATAATTTGGTAACAACTATCGCTGTGCGGACTGCTATATCCAAATTAAGTGTAGAAGAACAAGAAATTGTGTTACTTAGGTATACAAATGAACTTTCAATCAATGAAATAGCAATGTATTTGGGAATTTCAAGATTTGCTCTTTATCGAAGAATGGGCACAATCGAAAAAAAGTTAAAACAATATCTCAGAGAGTAGGATTTTTATGGATAAGAAACTTAAACAAGGCATAAAGCAAAACTTTATAGCGCCACCACCTCAAAGAAAAGATGAGTTTTTTTCAAACTTAGCATATCCGAAAGCAAGTTTTTGCGAAGTTTTATTTGCTCAAATAGGATTTATCCGGAAACGAGTATGGTTTGCTTTTGCATTGCTTTTGGTAATGGCTTTTAAAAGTGTAAATAATTTTCCCGTGCCCGAAGATTCTATCCCGATTATATCGGCCATGCTTCCTATATTTTCGCTTGTCGCTATTACAGAAATCTATAAAAGTACAGCTTATAATATGGCTGAAATGGAACTTGCTTGCAAATATAATTTATCCAAAATTACACTTATGCGACTTAGCATATTAGGGATATTAGGAATAATCTTACTATTTATATATGTGTTGATAGCAAGTGATAACGATTTTGGCTTGATTAGAAATCTTGTATATCTCGCCGTCCCTTATCTTTTGTCTAGCAATATCAGTCTTTTTGTTATTGCAAAATTTAAGAACAAAGACACCGTATACGTATGTTGTACACTATGTCTTGGGATTAGTGCAGGAATGATTCTTTTACAAAATACTTATAAATTCATTTACAGTGTAGACTATGTAGCTATTTGGTCAATATCCTTTATTCTGCTCATTGCACTTTTGGGCGTGAACTTAGTAATATTTAGAAAATCACAAGAGGAATTACCATGGAACTTTGCTTAGATAGGATCATCAAGCTTTATAAAAATAAAATTACAGTTGATAGACTCTCCTTAAATCTTTCAATTTAGAAAATCACAGGAGGAATTGCAATGGAGCTTTGCTTAGATGGGGATTATCAAGCATTATAAAAATAAAATTGCAGTTGATAGACTTTCCTTAAATCTTTCAATAAATCTTTCAATTTAGAAAATCACGGGAGGAATTATAATGGAACTTTGCTTAGATAGGATTACCAAGAATTATAAAAATAAAATTGCAGTTGATAAGCTTTCCTTAACTCTTTCAAATGGAGTTTACGGTCTCTTAGGCGCAAATGGTGCAGGTAAAACAACACTTATGCGTTTGATTTGTGGTATCTTAAAGCCAACCAGCGGAGAGGTAAAATATAATGGTATAGATATATCAGAAGAAAGTTATCGTGATGTACTTGGATATTTACCACAGGATTTTAGCTATTATCCTGAATTTTCAGCACAATCTTTTATGTACTATATGGCAAGCTTAAAAGGACTGACAAAAGCACAAGCAAAGATAAAAACCAACGAATTATTTGAAATGGTATCTTTAGCAGATGTATCAAAAAAGAAAATTAAAACTTTCTCGGGTGGTATGAAACAAAGACTAGGCATTGCACAATCGCTCCTAAACAACCCTAAAGTCTT
>LNZM01000106.1 GCA_002007295.1 Candidatus Epulonipiscioides saccharophilum
ATTTATTATTTAAAGGTATTATTTAAATTAAATTCCTTGACACTTTTCTAGAGCGTGCTACACTAGTAAGGACAAAAATAACTAGTTGGAGGAAATAAATGCAAATTAAATTTTTTACATCTGAGTCAGTAACAGAGGGACATCCAGATAAAATGGCCGATCAAATTTCTGATGCTGTGTTAGATGCAATTTATGAGAAAGATAAAAATGCAAGAGTAGCCTGTGAAACGGCGATAACAACCGGATTAGTGCTGATAATGGGTGAAATAACAACTAATTGTTATGTGGATATAAATAAGATAGCAAGAAATACAATAAAAGAGATTGGTTATAATAAGCCTGAATATGGTTTTGACGGAAATACCTGTGGTGTATTAGTTTCTTTGGATGAGCAATCGGCAGACATAGCTATGGGTGTTGATAAATCATTAGAGGAAAAAGAAGGAGCCGAGGAGCAAATAGGAGCAGGGGATCAAGGAATGATGTTTGGATTTGCTTGCAATGAAACTCCGGAATTTATGCCATTACCTATTTCGTTAGCACATAAATTAACAAAAAGGTTAACCGAAGTTAGGAAGAGGAGAACATTAGGTTATTTAAGACCTGATGGAAAAGCTCAAGTTTCTGTAGAATATCATGATGGCGTAGCGGTTCGCATTGATACAGTAGTTGTTTCGAGCCAACATGCAGATGACATACCAAATGATCAGATTCATAAAGATATTTTAGAAGAAGTAATAAAAAAAGTGATACCGAGCGAATTACTTGATGAAAACACAAAATATTATATAAATCCGACTGGTCGATTTGTAATTGGAGGACCTGTTGGAGACGCTGGGTTAACCGGGCGAAAAATTATTGTAGATACCTATGGTGGTTATGCGTCTCATGGTGGTGGAGCATTCTCTGGTAAAGATCCGACAAAAGTGGATAGATCGGGAGCTTATGCAGCAAGATACATTGCTAAAAATATAGTAGCAGCAGAGTTGGCCACAAGATGTGAGATAGAGTTAGCGTATGCGATTGGAGTAGCGCAACCGGTATCTATATTAGTTCATACACAAGGGACAGGCGTAATACCGGATGACAAGTTAGCAGAGATAGTAGCACAAAATTTTGATTTAACGCCAAATGGAATAATAAAAATGTTAGATCTTAGAAGACCGATATATAAACAGACAGCTACGTATGGACATTTCGGCAGACATGACATAGATATTCCATGGGAAAAAGTGGATAAAACCGAAGCTTTAAGAGCTGCAGCAAAAAATATTTAGGCTAAGACATCCCATGAGAAAAAGAATATAAAATCAAAAAATATTTAGGATAATATTAAGTTTTTGCTAAATTATTGTATGAAATCTGATTAATATGGCAAAGGTATAAAGTAGGTTAATCTATTTAAAAGTCTAACTGTACAAAATTGTACTTAGATCTTTGGCCGAATAAATTAAAGACATTTAGGATATTAATATCTTAAAATACTTTGCCATATAAGAAATATAGAGTAAAAATTATAGAGAAAGAGGCAAACATTATCAATACGAAATTATTTGAGGAACTACCCATTATAAAAGAAATAAAAAAAGCAATTAGAGATCTTGGTTTTCAACATACCACACCAATCCAGGAGCAAGCAATACCGCATGCAATAGAAGGAAAGGACATAATAGCTCAGGCACCGACCGGTACGGGTAAGACTTGTGCTTTTGCTATTCCAGCTATACAAAACATAGATACCTCTTTAGAAGCGGTACAAGTTTTAATATTGTGTCCGACTAGAGAGTTAGCAGTACAGATAGCAACAGAGATGAAAAAAATTTGTGCTCATAAAAGGGATATAGGCTTACTGGCAGTATACGGTGGCGAATCTATAGATAAACAATTGGCTGGCCTAAGAAGGCGACCACAGATTGTAGTTGGTACACCGGGGCGAGTTATGGATCATATAAGAAGACGAACGTTAAAATTAACGGGATTAAAAACATTGGTTTTAGACGAAGCGGATGAAATGTTGAACATGGGCTTTAGAGAAGACATAGATACCATATTAGAATCTATACCAGAAAACAGGCAGTTCTTATTGTTTTCGGCTACCTTACCAAAAGCTATCATGGAAATTGCAAATAAGTATCAAACGAATGCTATAAAAATTAATACAACAAAAAAACAAGTTACCGTTAAGACTATATCACAGTATTATTTAGAGGTGAATGAGAAAAGAAAGTCAGAAGTTTTAGCAAGATTAATAGATTCTAATAACTTTAAATTAATGTTAGTTTTTTGTAACACTAAAAAGCGTGTAGATGATTTATGTAAGGATCTGATGGGCCGAGGTTACAAAGTAGAAGCATTGCATGGAGATATGAAACAGATCCATAGAGATAGTGTTATGAATAAGTTTAGGCGAGGGATAGTCGATATTCTAATAGCTACTGATGTGGCCGCCAGAGGTATAGATATAGACGACGTTGACGCTGTATTTAACTACGATTTACCAATTGACGATGAATATTATGTTCATAGAATAGGTAGAACGGGTAGAGCGAACAGAAAGGGTGCATCGTACAGCTTTATTTGCGGAAAAGAAATATATAAGATGCGCCAAATTGAGCGTTATACGAATTCTAAAATAAGTAAGATTTCTATTCCAACTATGGATGATATAAAAGGCAATAAAGTTAATTCTATATTGGATGAAATTAAAGATGAAATTAAAGAAGGTAAAGTAGCTACTAATTTATCATTTATCAATCAATTAACCAAAGAACTAAATACAGAGAATGAAAATTTAGATATAACCAATGCAGAAGTAGCGGCCGCATTTTTAAATATAGCAATGAAAAAGATGATTACAGGTTCTAATCCGAGAGTTAAGGCTTCTGAATTAGAGAGTGAGGATAGAAGAGCGATATATACCTATAGTAATGATAAGAGCTATAAGCGATTATTTATTAATTTAGGAAATAAGGATAAGCTAGAAAGCTCACAGTTAGTAAAATTTGTAGCTAGTAACACGTCAGTAACTGGAAGAGAAATTGGAAAAATTGATATGCTAGATAAATTTTCATTTTTAGAAGTTCCAGCTAAATATGTAGACGAGCTGATTACGGTATTACC
>LNZM01000107.1 GCA_002007295.1 Candidatus Epulonipiscioides saccharophilum
TAGAAACATTTTCGGTGCATTGAATATTTTACGCTAGAAATGACTACTTCTAGCAACCGTTTATATTCAGTTGTATTTAAAATAGCCTTATATCCCCATAGCTAAAGCTAGGGGCTTTACGGCTTGTATGGTAATAATGTGTTTATACAATGCTCAGTTTATGAAGTATCAATTATTTCTGGCCAATAAATTGCTAGAAGCACACAATAGTGTTGTTTCGATAGCCATGAGAAATCCATATGATATAGATTTATTGGTTCGTCCGCAAACCACCATAAAAACTTTTGAATATACTCCATTATCTATGGATAGTTTATTATCTGTATTATTTTGATAAGGTTTAATGATTATAAGTTTGAGGCTTAAACTTAGTAGTTAGGTTGTATAAGTTTTCAGAATTAGCAGCGAGTTCTTCACTTATTGCGGCACTTTCTTCGCTAGTAGAAACATTAGTATCTACAACATTCATAATATCAGCCATGCTTTTGTTCATTTCATGGATAGTTTTTACTTGCTCAGCGGAAATATTATATAAATCACTAATAATTTCGAGAACTTTATTCGAGCTATCCTCGATTTGTACGAAAGCTTCTTCTGTTGTATGGGCTAAGGTTCTACTTTTGTGAATATTATTAACAGTACTTTCGATTAAATTGGTCGTATCTTTAGCGGCTTGAGTAGATTTTTGGGCTAGATTACGAACTTCTTCAGCAACGATGGAGAAGCCTTTTCCAGCCTCTCCTGCTCTAGCCGCTTCTATGGCTGCATTTAGGGCTAAAAGATTTGTTTGGAAAGCTATATCATCGATGGTTTTTATTATAGCTTGAATGTTTTTAGAATCTTCCGAAATAGTTTCTATAGCACCTAACATAACCTTCAATTTAGAAACGCTATTTAGTACAATTTGGCTAGAATTTTCTCCAAATTCTCTTGCATCAATACTAGATTCGGCTATTGTATCAGTTTGCGCCGACATTCTTTTAAGAGCGACGGATAATCTAGATATGCTTGTATTTTGTTCTTCGGCTCCTTTTGCTAAATCTTGAGCACCTTGGGATATTTCGTCCGCACCTTGGCTAAGCTGACCACTAGAATCTGTAATTTGCATAAGTAATGAACTGATCTCTTTTCTAAAAGTTTCTACAGCGTCAAGAATTTGTTGAAAATCTCCACGGAAAATTATCTTCGGGTTATAGGTAAAATCACCTTTTGCAAACTCGGATAAAATATCACTTATAGACTTTATGTAGTTACTTAAGTCTTGCATGGATAGATTAAAGTTATCATTTACTCTCTTAATTTCCAAACATTTTGTTTTAAGTGATAATTGAATGTCTAAATTTCCTTTAGAAAATTCTACGATTCCTTGTTCTACTTGAATTAAATTATTAACAACATCCGTTCTAATCCATCTTAAATAAATTGCGAGCGTAATAAAAAAGGCAATTAAAGAAGCTATGATTAATGTTAAACTGGATATTTGGACTACATGATAATTACTTTCACTTATTAACATTTCATCTTCTATCATTTCTATTATGACATCCAATGCTGTTACTAACTGATGTAGAACAGGCTCCAGCTGTGTCATATAAATCTCAAATGCTTTTACTTGATCTTGCACGATAATTGCATTTATAGAATTCATGTTACTAACAATATCATCATGGTAAGCTTGTATAGTTTGTATTTTGGAAAATATTTCTGTGCTTTTTGAAAAATGGTTCATACTATCTGCGTCATAAAAATCCCAAAGGTTAGCATCTAATCGAGTAGATACAGCCTCACCTAGTATAATTGCACTTAAAAATTTTTGAGTTAAGATATCGGTTGATTCTTGAGCTTGATACAATTGATTCGTAATATTATGTGTTTGAACTAATTCATCCATAGACTTTTGTATTCCATTAAATGAATATAAAACAACAGCTAGTAGAAAAAGGACAAAAGTCACTAAAAGGGTTGATATAGTTACTATTACTCTTTTTAATTCTACTGTTTTCATTTCTATCACTCCTTATACTTTTTTTGAATAACAATATTATAGTTCAAAATTCGAAAAAAGTAAATAGAATATAATTAATAATTTAATTTATTTTGACATTATATAAATTTGTTAAAAAATAATAAATTTTATTGATACTAAGGAGTAAGCACATAAGATATTATAATTTTTAAACTTTTAGATAATAAATTCATTATATTGAATAAAAATTGCTATTAATTGAACAACAAAAAAAGGTGCTATTAATAATAAGTAGCACCTGGACAAATAATAATATAGATATATTTAATAATCTAATACCAATTCACGAGAGTCACTGATTTGTTCTACTTCGCCAAAATCATCGTTTCCGACTACATATTCTAACTTAGAAGGACTAATTGCACGGATAAATAAAAATGCGGCATGATCTAATTCGGATTCATCGATTCTAAGAATAGCTTTTTTAGCCTTACTAATACTAAGGGAATGACCTTTTAAAGAAGGATAAATGGTATAATATATTTCTGTTTCTAAGGAAGTAGCTGGTATATATTTAACCCATTGTTCATAAGGAGTGTGGGGAGTGACCAGTAACTTAAGATGGTTATTCGCATCGCAATCGCCGACATAATATTGGAATGGAATATGACCATGTTCGGATTTACTATAATCAGTAATTAAAAGTTTACCACCTTGGCGACCTTTTAATACGCCAAAGGCCACGCCCATAGCACCCATAGTAGCAAAGTAATTAGATTCGGTAAGAGCAATATGGAGTTCTTTCATTTTAGCTAAACTATTATTAGTACCGATGTAAGGGAAAATGTCAAATATATCTTCTTTTAAAGAAATTTGAGTAGGTAATTCGATTTCCACATACTCTTCTGGTTCTACATAATCTGGTGGTTCAGGTAGCGGAGCAGTTAAAGGATCCAAATCATCTTCGAGAGCATCATCAATATTGTCTGGCGGGTCTAATGGATCTGAATCCAATGGATCTGAATCCAATGGATCTGAATCCAATGGATCTGAATCCAATGGATCTGAATCTAATGGATCTGAATCTAATGGATCTGAATCTAATGGATCGTTCTCGGTTTCTAGCGAGTCTTCTAATTGTTGATTATACATATCTAAAGTTTCTTTAGCCTTAATAGTTTGTTCATGAATGCGTTCACGGGCTGCTTTATTTTCTGCTTCAACTTGAACGACACGTTCTTTATAGTAATTTAAGAGTTCGCCATTCCATTCTGTCAAAGCTGTTCTAGCTACTTTTTTCGATAAATGTTCTACAAGAAGAGACTTGGAGCAATTGCCACCTAAAAAAATATGTATTTTTTCAGGATATACATTAAATCTAGCACAAGTTAATTTAATAAACTCAAAAAATTCATTTAATCCAATTTCAACACGTGTTTCTAGTATTTTTATTAAGTCACGTTTTTTTAATTTAAACTTAATTTTACGTTTAAATCCTTCTCTATCAAATAAGACTATTTTTGTTTTGGCTTTTACAGAACCTATGTTTTCTAATATAGGTCTAAGAGTATTAATCATAATAACAGTATTACGCTTAGCTTCTTCCGAATTGCTGATAAAAGCATCTTCTCCAATAAAACGTTTACCATCCTTTGGTCTAGTAAACTGAATGCGTTTCTTTAAAAGTATTTTTTGATGTTGAGTTAGAACTTCATATGCTAAGGCCTCTAACAAAATTTCACCACCAAGATATTTGTTTCCTCTAGATCCTAATTCATCCACTGTGTATGTGTATCTCATATCTTCAGTGGAAAATTTATATAAGCCGAAAGAAAAATTTGTTGTATAGGCCCCTATATCAAATACACCGTAGAATACGGGCTTATTAGGAGTAGGCTGAATATTATAACCAGTTAATGCAGTCAATCCATAGGCAGTTGCTTCAGCAATGCCTATTTCTACACTAAAGTTTTGCATAATCTCTTCATTTTCTAAAATAGCAACAGGGAGAGACTTCTTTATTCCGTTGCGAAAAGATTCCAAAAGCTTATCTAAAGCTGGTTGTTCGAATACTTTTGGACAGGCTAATATATATTTTAAATGGATTCCATTATTCATATTATTAATAAAAGAACCTAAATAATAAGCATATAATTCTACTGGATTGAATTCTGTTTCTTCATTTAAGGCTAAAAAAGAATGTAAATCATACATTTTGCCAGTTTTATCTTTAATACGTAAATGACCACTAGGTTTAGAAGCCCAAGGTTTTATGTCATACATAAAGCTAGAAAAAATATTACTAGATGCCCTTAAATATTCTGGTATAACAGTATGAGAAGTTGCTAGATCGGCCCATTGTGTCATGGGTCTACCTATAGCAGATTTATAATCTGTCAAAAAGTTTTCTAAATTTTTAAAATGAAGAATAGCAGGAATCTGAAAATCAGATTTGTCGATAGGTTTTTGAAAATCTTTGGCCCCTATTCTTAAAGGTGCAATTAAAGAATTTTCATCCAACATAGCGACAGTAACATTTCTAGAACCAAAATTTATTCCTATGTATCCTTCTTTTATATCCAAAATAGGATCTCTATAAAAAGTTCCGGTAGCATCTCTGTAAGCAGCATTAGTATTTTCCCAGTGACCTCTATTTGGATCTTTTAACATTTTTTTATCATATTTAACGTTGCCAAGTCTTTTGAATTCAAAATTAATCAAATCATTACAATAAGCTAAGGCTTCTTTTGTAGGTTTTGCAGCGGGTTTTTTTGACGGTGCGTTTGCCATAATAATTCCTCCTAAATCTATTTTAATATAATTTTAACTGCTTTAGAGAAAATTGTCAAGATTAGGAATAGAATAAAACCTGACCCTATTCCCAATTTTTATATTAAATAAATAATAGTTATAAAAATTTTTGAACAAATCGTTCTATTCGAAGTAATGCTTCCTTTAGTTCATCAATAGAGTAAGCGTAAGAGCAACGAATATAGCCATCCCCAGATTTACCAAAGGCATCACCGGGTACAACCGCAACTTTCTCCTCTTGTAATAGTTTTTCACAAAATTCAAGACTATTCATGCCTGTCTTTTTTATACATGGGAAAACGTAAAAGGCTCCTTTTGGCTCAAAACAGTCAAGTCCCATCTTTCGAAATCCATCTAGCATTAATTTTCTTCTATTATTATAAGCATCACACATGTACTTAACGTCGTCATCTCCGTCCCGTAAGGCTGCGATAGCACCGTATTGACTGGTTGTTGGAGCACACATTAAAACATATTGGTGCATTTTTGTCATGGCTTCTATAATCTCAGCTGGGCCTAAAGCATAACCTATTCTCCAACCGGTCATAGCATATGCTTTGGAAAGACCACTTAAAATAACAGTTCTTTCGTACATTCCCTCAATACTTGCGATAGAAACATGTTTTACGCCATATGTTAATTCGGCATATATTTCATCGGATAATACAATTAAATCATGCTTTTTTATAACTTCAGATATAGCTAATAATTCCGATTTTTCGAGTATAGCACCAGTGGGATTATTGGGATACGGTAAAATTAAAATTTTGGATTTTTCCGTGATAGCCTCTTCTAATTCTTGTGCAGTTAACTTAAAATCATTTTCACTTTTTGTAGCTATGGTCACTGGTATTCCGCCCGCAAATATAGTACACGGCATGTAAGCAACAAAAGATGGTTCGGGAATTAAAACTTCTTCGCCACCATTTAATAAAGTTCTAAGTGCAACGTCAATGCCCTCGCTACCGCCGACTGTCACAAGTATTTGATTTGTAGGATTATAGACTAAGTCAAATCTTCTGGCCATATATCTAGAAATTTCTTCTCGTAAAGGTAGCATTCCTGCATTGGCTGAATATACAGTTTTTCCTTGTTCTAATGAATAAATAGCTTCTTCTCTTACATGCCAGGGTGTATCAAAATCCGGTTCGCCAACACCAAGAGAGATAGCATCACCCATTTCAGTAACAATATCAAAAAATTTTCTAATCCCAGAAGGTGGCATAGTAGCTACTTTAGTTGAAATTTTATTGGCTATACTCATGGAGACACCACCATTCTTTGATCAACTTTTGCTTGTTCAAAAATTGTGCTGTGATCTTTGTATCTTTTTAATACAAAGTGAGTTCTAGTAGTCAATACTTCATCAATAACAGCTAATTTTTGACTAACAAAAGTTGCGACTTCTTTTAATGTTTTGCTTTTTACTATAACCGTAAGATCAAAACCACCAGACATTAAATATAAAGCTTCAACTTCTTTAAAAAGGGAAAGACGCTGAGCAATTCTATCAAAGCCTGTTCCTCTACTTGGAGTAATTTGCACTTCTACTAAAGCTGTAACGATTTCTGTTTCAGTAATTTTATCCCAGTTTATCAAAGTTTTATATCCACAAATAATTTGTTCATCTTCCAACTGAGCTATAATAGAAGAAACGATTTCTGGGGTTGAATCTAAAATAATGGCTAGATCTTCTATAGAATATTTAGCATTTCCTTCTAATAATTTTAAAATTTTAGTTTTCATAATAGTCGGTCCTCCTAAAAAAATAGCTGCACCATAAAAAGAGTGCAGCTATAAAGATTAGTATCTAATTACTTGTTAAGGTTAAAGAAAGAGCAAAGTCCTTTATATTCGGAAACATCACCAAGTTCTTCTTCAATTCTAAGAAGTTGATTATATTTGGCAGTTCTGTCAGAACGACAAGGAGCGCCAGTTTTAATCTGTCCAGCATTAGCCGCAACCACAATGTCTGCTATAGTCGTATCTTCGGATTCACCGGATCTATGAGAAACAACAGCAGTGTAACCAGCTCTGTTAGCCATTTCGATTGCTTCAAAAGTTTCAGTTAAAGTACCAATTTGATTTACTTTAATTAAGATTGAGTTAGCAATGCCTTTTTTGATACCTTCTTTAAGAATGCTAGTATTAGTAACGAATAAGTCGTCACCAACAAGTTGAACACGATCGCCAAGTCTTTCGGTAAGGATTTTCCAACCAGCCCAGTCTTTTTCGCCTAAACCATCTTCGATAGAAATGATAGGGAATTTGTTAACAAGGTTTTCGTAGTAGTCAACAAGTTCTTCAGAAGTTCTAACTACTTCCTCACCTTTCATCTTGCTTTCGCCCTTGAAGTAATACTTGCCATCTTCATCACAATAAAGCTCAGAAGCTGCAGGATCTAGAGCAATTCTAATTTGTTCTCCTGGTTTATATCCGGCTTGTTCAATAGCCTCAACAATAATAGAAAGAACTTCTTCAGAAGTTGCTAAATCCGGAGCAAAGCCACCTTCATCACCTACACCAGTAGAAAGGCCTTTTCCTTTAAGAACTTTTTTAAGAGTGTGATAAACTTCTGCACACATTCTAAGACCTTCTTTAAAACAGCAAGCACCAACTGGCATTATCATAAATTCTTGTAGGTCAACTGTATTGTCCGCATGCTCTCCACCATTTAAAATGTTCATCATAGGAACAGGAAGAACTTTAGAGTTGAATCCACCAAGATATTGATATAAAGGCATGCCTAATGCTTCTGCAGCCGCCTTAGCTACGGCCATAGAAACTCCTAATAGTGCATTTGCGCCGAGTTTGGATTTGTCATCCGTTCCGTCTAGCTCTATCATTTTTTTATCGATAGCAACTTGATCTAGTGCATTCATTCCAACAAGTTCTTGAGAAATAATGTCGTTTACATTATCAACTGCTTTTTGAACTCCTTTTCCTAAATAACGACTAGAATCGCCATCTCTAAGCTCTAATGCTTCTCTTTCTCCTGTAGAAGCTCCAGAAGGAACAATAGCACGTCCGATATAATCTTGTGTACCACCGCTAACAATAACTTCTACTTCTATAGTAGGATTAGCCCTAGAATCAAGAACCTCTCTTGCAAATACATCTGAAATCTCTAAAAAACCTTTCATTAATGTAGCTCCCTTCAAGTTAAAAGAATTTACTTACAATATCATTATAACTACTTTAAAAAAAAAGTAAAGCCATTTTAGTAAATATTTTTTATCACAAACTTTTACATATGCATAATATTACACAAAATAATAAAAATAATTAAAAACTATATTAGCCTTGACGATAAAGAATTTAGACAACATAATAAAATTATAATATAAATAGAAAGGATAATATACAAAGATGAAAGAACCTATTTTGGTAATTATGGCAGCTGGTATGGCTAGTCGATTTGGAGCTTTAAAGCAAGTTGAGCCTATAACGGAGCATGGAGAATTTATAATAGACTTTTCTATTTATGATGCTATACAGGCCGGATTTAAAAAAGTAGCATTTATAATAAAAAAGGAGGATGAGCTAAAGTTCAAAAATGCGATAGGAAAGCGAATACAAGATAAAATAGCTGTAGAATATATATTTCAGGATATAAACGATGTTCCTTTAGGCTATGATGTACCAGAAGGTCGAGTGAAGCCATGGGGGACAGGACACGCCGTATTATGTGCGAGAGACGTTGCGAACGCACCGTTTGCAGTAATAAACGCTGATGATTTTTACGGACGAGATGCATTTATCAAAATATATAATTTTTTAAAAGAAGCCGAAGAAGACGAAAGATACGCAATGATAGGCTATGTATTAGAAAATACATTAAGTGATCATGGTACAGTAACACGAGGAGTATGTAACGTAGAAAACGGATATTTAATAGATATACAAGAAAAGTTGAACATTGAAAAAGTTGGAGATATGATAAGAGGTCAGGATCATGGACAATTTTTAAAACTAAAACCAGAGACGACGGTATCCATGAATGTTTGGGGATTTGTACCTAGTATATTTACTAGTATAGAAACTGGATTTATGGAATTTTTGGAATTAAATTTAGAGGATAATCCATTAACTTGTGAATTTATATTGACATTCGTAATAAGTCATATATTAAAGAGTGATAGAAAAGCGGTAAAGGTATTAGAATCCAAAGACAAATGGTTTGGAATGACATACAAAGAGGATAAACCGATGCTCATTGCTGCAATAAAGGATCTGCAAGAACGAGGGGTCTATCCTAAAAACTTATGGCTATAGAATTTATTAGAAAATTAATTTCAGAAATAAAATTAAAAGATAAAATAAATTACGAAATTACGCCGACAATGGCGTCTTTTTTTGCCCAAACTTCATTATTTGTATGGATAATATCCGGATGCCAAGAGAAAGTACCATCCATATAAGCTTTTTTAGTAATAAGAGAAGATTCTTTTTTACCTCTAAGTTTAGTTACTTCGTGGATGTAGGAGAATAGAGCCGAGCCGGCCTGTACATAAGACTGATCTTTAACCAAACTTTCGGGTACTAAGATATCATTGACTTCTAAAAAGTTTTGAGCGGATTTTTTTATATTTCTGATAGTAGCAGGCGAAAGGACCAAACAATCTTTAAATTCAGTATTAATATGAGTATTTAATTGCAGTCTTAAGATATCACGCGCGGCCTGATCATCTAGCAAAAGAGTATCTATATTGTTATCAACCAACATTTTAGATAGATCAATTAAAGAAATAGGTATAATTTTCAAGCATTCATCCAAATCATCTTCGTTTATCTCTTCTAAACCATTGTTTGTTAATTGAAAAAAAGTACCCTCGAACGAATACACATCTGTCTTATTTCGACTGGCTATATAAGCCCAAATTACGGAGTTGAGATGAAGCAAAGTTACTTGGCTAGCCAATTCAAAACGAAGTTTATTTTTGTAGAAATATTCGTATATGATTGGTTCATCGTACATGATAATGACATTGCTATCCTTAAATTTTTTACAATTAAGAGGATAATTTAAATAATCGATTAAATCACTTAAGTCATGATGGCAATATAATTCATAAAAATCACTACTACTAAATGCAAAATTTTTAAACTCACCTTTGTAATAGTCGCAAACGAAAGCATTATGTTTACTAATGGCAAATATAATAGTATCCATAGTATCTCCTATTTTTTGGCTGTAAAAGTATTAGTTATATGATCATGATAATTAAATTTGGTAGCGATTTCATTTGCTACTCGATTGACGAAAGCAGTTAAATCCTGGACACCTTCGTCACCTTTTTGTCTACTTCTAACAGAGACAGTTTTGTTTTCCATTTCATCGGCGCCCACCACTAAAATATACGGTATTCTTTCATTGCGGGCTTCACGAATTTTGTAGCCAATTTTTTCTGCTCTGTGGTCTACTTCAACAAGAATTTTTTTGGATTTTAAGGCTTTACATACGTCTGCGGCGTAATCTGCATATTTATCTGAAATTGGCAACACCTTTACAGCGACCGGAGCCAGCCAGGTTGGGAAAGCACCAGCATATTTTTCTATGAGCATTGCTAATGTTCTTTCGTAGCAACCAAGGGATGAACGGTGAATAATATATGGTATCTTCTTTTCGCCGTTTGCATCTATATAGCTCATATTAAATCTTTCGGCCAACGCAAAGTCGATTTGAACCGTAATTATCGTATCTTCTTTTCCGTGAACATTTTTAAATTGAATATCTAGTTTAGGGCCGTAAAATGCTGCTTCATCATCAGCTTCTTTATAATTTAGTTTAAGATGATCTAAAATATTTTTCATGATTGATTGAGTGTTTTCCCAAGCTTCTGGGTTATCAATATATTTACCTTTGGAATTTGGACTCCATTTTGAAAATCTATAAGAAATATCTTTGTCAATACCGATAGTTTTCATAATATATTGAATTAGGTCAACCACATTTTTAAATTCTTCTTCTAACTGCTCTGGCGTGCAGATTATATGACCATCGGCTAAAGTGAATTGTCTAACACGAATTAAGCCATGCATTTCTCCGGACGATTCGTTTCTTGCTAAAGTAGCAGTTTCGGCGTATCTAATAGGTAAGTCACGATAGCTATGCTGATCTTGTTTATATATAGCAAATTGAAATGGGCAGGTCATTGGACGTAGAGCAATTACTTCATCATCTTTTTCTTCGTCACCCATTATAAACATGCCATCTTTGTAATGACTCCAGTGGCCAGATATTTTATATAAATCATTTTTAGCCATGCTTGGAGTTTTTGTTAAAACATAACCATGCTCTTCTTCTAAGTCTTCTATCCATCTTTGTAGGATTTGAATTATTTTAGCGCCCTTTGGCATTAGTAATGGTAAACCTTGGCCAACGGCTTCATCAGTAGCGAACAATTTTAATTCTCGGCCTAATTTATTGTGGTCACGCTTTTTTGCTTCTTCTAATTCGGTTAAATATTCAGTTAGCATAGCCTTTTTTGGAAATGCTGTACCATATATTCGGTATAACATTTTATTTTTTTCATTGCCACGCCAGTAGGCTCCAGCACAAGAGAGAAGTTTAAATGCTTCTACTTGTTTAGTATTGGAAAGATGAGGCCCAGCACATAAGTCTACAAAATCACCTTGTTTATAAAAAGTAATTTCTACATCTTCCGGAAGTTCATTAATCAGTTCTAATTTATACGGCTCATTTTTCATTAATTCGAGAGCCTCTGATTTTGGTAAAGAAAACTTTTCTAGGGGATATTTGGCCTTAACAATTTTTTTCATTTCAGCTTCGATTAATGAAAGTTCTTCATCACTAAAATGTTTATCGGCATCGAAATCATAATAAAAGCCATTATCTATAGCTGGACCGATAGCTAAAGATATATTTGGATATAAGTTTTTTACAGCCTGAGCTAAAATATGAGATGCGGTGTGCCAGAAGGCTGGTTTATTATCCTCGAAGTCTATCACAGTTCCGTCTTGTAAATAAATATTCATAATTTCTCCTTTGAAAAAAGCTCTCTTTCAAGATACACAAGAGAGCAAGATAGGTTCATTATAAATTTTTACGGCTAAAAATGTCAAGCCTTTAGTTTAAAATAACACGAAACTGAAAAGAAAGTAAAAAAAAGTTAGATAAATGACACACGTCTAATAAGAAATATAATTAGCTGGGTCTTGACGTACACCATTTTTGCGAATTTCGAAATGAATGTGATTGCCCGTAGAATCTCCAGTAGAACCAACTTCGGCTATATGCTGGCCTTTTTCCACTTTGTCACCGACTTTAGCATAATTTTTTGAATTGTGAGCATAGTAAGTCTCATAACCGTTTCCATGGTCAATTATTACTAAATAGCCGTATCCACCATAGTTATATGCAGAATAAGTTACCGTGCCACTGGCTGCTGCGTAAATATTGGTTCCGGCTACAGCCGCAAAGTCGATTCCACCATGGAAAGTACCCCATCTTGGGCCATAAGCAGAAGACATCCAACCGGCTCCATTTAGCGGATGCATGAACATATTTTTGCTAGATGATGATACGCTACTATCGGCCTCCACATACTTTTGTGTAGATGAAGCGACTTTGGTTCCATATTCTATAATACTTTTTTCTTCATTGTATAAGATTTTTTCATCAATAACGCTTCTACCTACTTCTTGGCCATTTACCTTAATTATTTCTACATAAATTTCTTTGATCCCATCTTTTCCACGCTGAATAATTTTTTCTTCACCTTTGTACATAGATGAGTTTGCTATATACTCGATTTCGGCTGGAATTTTCTCAATAAAAGTAGCCTTTTCTATTAATTGAGTACTAAGAGCTGCCTCAGAGTGCGTTTTGGATATTAAAACAGTATCCCCAGGTTGCATGGTATTAACATCGTCGATTTGAGGATTTAAATCAATCAAGTGTTCCATAGTGGTACCATAAGCAAGAGCTACACTCCATAAGTTATCACCAGGAACAAAGGTATAGCTGATATTTTGAGATGGAGGCGTTAATAAATTTTTTCTAACTTCATCTGAATTTATAGATTCTTTTGAAGTATAAATAATTCTACCGCCTATGTCTTGAGTAATTTCTAAACTTTCGGCCACAATTTCAACCGGTTTATCCGAATATATATCAATATCCTCTGAGAGTGACTTAATACTTTCGTCTGTTAAAAGGATAGAATTTTCATTGTCTTGTTTAGTATTAACAAGTGAAAAATGATCTACTGTCGCATTCAGGGCTAAGATGCCCGATGAGCCAACAACTAAAGGAACACGATTAGCGTTGACATGGCTAACGGCAGCTTCTGTAATGATTTGGACATCCGGGTCGTCAGATAAAACATTTATGTAATTATTAGCGACCTGTGTAATGATAGTTTGGGCTTCGAATTCATTATTTACGATTCCGATTACGACACCATCAATAGTTAATTCATAAGCTTCAACTAAATAGTCAACTTTGGAATTTAAAATATCTACTAAATTATCTATATCCATTATGTGGGGATCAGAATCAAAATCAGTAAAACTTTTGGTGTCAAACTTATTTTGAATTTGTATACTTCTACCTTCGGATTCCTCAATTTCGTTTTCGAGTCTTAAATATGCAGCGTAGGCATCTACTTCGTTTTTTACTACACCAATTAATTCATCATCAAAAAATATCTGATATAAACTTTCTTGAGCATAAATTTCGGAATTTGTATTTAGTCCGAATAAAATAAGCCCTATAGAAATTGTTTGAAAAAGTATTTTGTAAAAATTTTTCAGTATACTTTTATCATTCATTTCTTTTAATAATAACATAATCTTAACCTCCATATGCTCTCAAGGAGCGTTTAATAAAGTTAGGTAGTCTGGTGACAGCAATTAAGGGATGACAACAATCAGAATTAATTAAACCCGATAGTTTCGTGACTCAGTTAACTATTAGATAATTATATTTAATATTTATGTAATAATATTGTTTTTATGCCAATTTTTAAGCAAAAAAAATTAAGGTCTGTAATCTAAATTTATATATAAAAAATCTCTCTCACAATTGAATTATAAGAGAGATTTTTATTTTAAAATTTTTATTTAGCTAATCATCTATTGTTTATTTTATTTAATACCATTTCTAATTATAGTGGCTGGATTAGCTTTTTCATAGTATTCATAAGACCACTCAATCCATGAACCATCATAATTTTTTACATTTTCATACCCTAAAGCTTGGGTTAAGACAAATAATGTATGTGCACTTCGAACGCCAGATTGACAATAGGTAATAATGTCTTTTTCTGAAAAATCACCATAAATTTCTTCTAACTCATTTAAAGGTTTCATGGTAGTGTCGTCTTCCAAAGCTACATCCCAATCTAACCAAATCGAATCAGGAATTTTGCCGGGACCAAATGCACCATCTAAAGTGATTTCGCCAGTTTCTTCAGCCGCAGAACGAGTATCCAGAATAACAGTGTTATTTGCATTTAAAGCATTTATCATGTCTTCTAAGTCTGCTGAAATTTTCAAAAACGGATCTGGTGCAACATAATTTGTAATTTTATTTACTTCAGGCGGATAATGACCGGTTGGTAAGCCAAGATTTTGCCAAGCATTTAAGCCACCATCTAAATAGCGAACATCTTGATGTCCTAATAATTTTATTTGCCACCACAAACGCCCTGCATCATGATGATCGTTAAAAGCATATACGACAATGGTTGTATATGGTGTCGCACCATAACTGGATAATATAGCTTCCATTTCTTCGGTACTATTTGACATACCTTCAAATTCAAATGTACCGGATTTAGCAGAATAATCATCTCGCCACATAGTAAATGAGTTTTTTATTGGTGCAGGATTTATAGAAGGATCCAAGGTACCAATAACAATAACGTCTTTGCTTTCATCCTGCATTAAGTCATGCAATTCTTGAGCACTAATGAAGGATTCAGGATGAGCATAATCTTCAAATTTTTCGCTAACTATTTGTGTCGGCTCTGCTATAGCAAATGGGTTTGGCTGACAACAACAGCAATTAGCACCTATGCCCATACCTAAAGAACTTGCTAAAAGTAATTCCGTAAACATAATTATATCTCCTTTTTGATTTTCAAATTTTCAATTTATTTTATGTAATAACATTATGTCTAATATAGTATATTCAACATTTATCTATAAAATGCTACTGAAACTATAATTCTAAAATTGAATAATATTCATTCAATGTTATGTCGGCAAGTTAGTGATTATACATTAATACAATTTGGTATATATGCTTTCTTTAAATACAATAAATAATACTAAATATAGAAAGCATATATACATATATAGAATAGCTAAGCTATTTTTTGCATTAATTTATAAATTATAAGCTGCTTCAAAACCAGTTCTAATAGCAGATTCGACACGTCCGGGCTGTAAAGCATCACCAATTAAGACGATGTTATCGCAAATTTGGCTAGCATAAGAAGTATCGTTTATAGATTTAACGCCTAAAGAAAGGATAACATAATCTGATTTTATATTAAGTTGCTTATTATTGACTAAGTTTTCCACTACAATATTATTATCCTGAATTTCGAGAAGTTTAGTGGATGGCATATAGGTTACGTTATATTTAGAGAGACGATCCATAGCATCCAAATAATGTTGAACATAAACATTTTTACCAATCTTGTCTAACATGTCAATGATGGTGACATTATTTCCGTTTTCGCAAAGTAGTTCTGCAGTCTCTAATCCGGTTGCACCGGATCCGACGACAGTGACATCGAAGTTGGAGATAGCTTTGCCCAAAGATAGCGTTTCTTCGATAGTTTGGACATTGGGATTATTGATACCTGGAATATTTGGTTTTATAGATGTGGATCCGGTAGCAATAAATATAGCGAATGGGTTAAAAGATTTAAGCAGTTGAGGTGTCGCCGGAGAATTTAGTCTAATTTCGACTCCTAATTTTTCTAATTGGAGGCGAAGGTAATCGACGATCCAGTTAATTTTACATTTTTGAGGAGGCTTGTTAGCTAGATTAATTTGGCCACCAATTTGGCTAGTTTTCTCTAAGATGACAGGTTTAAAACCACGAATAGCCAACACTCTAGCCGCTTCTAACCCAGATAAACCAGCTCCAACGATAACAACATTTTTACCGGCACCGTTTATTTTATCAACAAAGCTGTATTTTAGTTCACGGCCGGCGATAGGGTTAACAGCGCATTTAACTGGTCCGGAATTATTGGTGATAGCGTCGCTGACTAAAGTTTCAAAACAAAATGTGCAAGAGATACAGCGATTGATTTCAGTTTCTTTTCCTTGGGCAGCTTTGTTTAGCCATTCTGGATCAGCAACAACGGCTCGACCTAACCCGACGAAGTCGACGAGATTATCTTCTAGCATTTTTTCGGCGAACCATGGTTCTTTCACCATATTCACGGCCATAATAGGAACGGAAACATTATCCCTAATTTGGCGAATCAAATCGGTCCTATCACCTTGCGGATAAGTCATTGGTTCTGAAAGAGCATTAAAGGATTCATAAATCCCTTGAGAAACATTTATATATGCTATATTTAATTTTTCTAATCGTTTACATACTTCGATCGCATCGGATATTTTAAAATATTCTTTTATTCCATTAGGGGCCAAAAGTTCATCAACAGTCAGTCGTATACCTATAGGATATTCTTCGCCACAAGTTTTTCTGATAGCTTCGATAATTTCTTGAACAAATAAGAATCTATCCTGACCAAAGCGGTCAGAACGCTGATTGGTGTAAGGGCTTAAAAATTGCGATATTAAATATCCGTGTGCGCCATGCAATTCTACTCCATCGCAACCTCCGGCCATGGATCGTTTAGCAGCTTGGGCAAATTTTTCGATTACTAATTCAACTTCTTCTGTAGTCATTTCATGGGTTTCTTGCTGACAAACGCCACATGGTTTAGAAGAAGAAGACCAAAGAGGTTGATTACTGTTTAAAAAAGTAAAAGACTCTCGACCGGGATGATGAAGTTGAGAGAAAACTACGATACCTTTTTCATGCAATAAATCTGTAGTTTTTTTCAATGGTGCTATATGTTCATCTCTGGCTGTACTCATTTGTCGAACCAGAGCTACGCCATGTTCATCATCTACACGAGTATTTTCTAGAATAATCATAGAAACGCCACCATTAGCACGAGCTAACAGATATGCTAGATAATCTGGGCCGATAGTTTGGTTTTCTTCAGCAACGCCCATTGCTAAGGGCATCATAATTGCTCGGTTTTTAAGAGTTAGGTTACCAATTTTTCCTGCTTGAAATAGTTTTGGGTACATTGTCATTTTAGAATCCTCCAAATAAGTTATTAATGCGGAGCCAATGTGCAGTACATTGCGGGGAAGCTAAGCCCCCCTCCGGGCATAGGCGGGAACTTAAGAATCTTAGTCATAAAATTGCGTGGAAGCGGTGCCTCCCTCCGGGAGGGAGGTGTCAGCGTAAGCTGACGGAGGGAGAAAGCGTGTATATTTAGCTGTAATATTCATCAACTAATTTACGTGCAATTTCGGACCATTCTTTTGTTTTCTTAATAGGGTTTTTGCCTAAAGTTCCACCGATGTTTAATACTAAAGCAGCATTACATTCATGTTTTTTTACGGCTTCTAATACGCCACGAATTTCTCTTTCTACGGCTGCTTTATCTAAGTTTTCACCTAAAAATGGTACGCCAGCAGGTTTATAGCTGTAAACGAAATCTTTGCCAATATTTTTGGCTGCTAATTCGTAATCATTCCATTCGGATATAGAAATCATTCTAGCATTGTCAAATTCTCTTATAAGGTCAATTTTGCGACCTAGAACCTCACAACAGCCGATGTTCATATATTTAAAAGGCTTAGCCAAAATTTTGTCATACTTATAACTGAATTCTTTATGCATATCATTGGATACGCAGGTGAATGCTTCAGCGATACTTTCGGCCCAAGATTGGTTCAATTCGATTTTGTCATTAAAGAAGTCACCGTCTTTTACGTCCTTATAGTCTTTTATTCCGGTAGCGTACCGGAGGCCGGAAGAAGTACTTAGAGCGTCGGAAAGGTCGTAGTTACCCCAAATGCCAGCATTAACTAATAAATATAAAGCTTTTTCATATTTATCGGCAATAACCTTTAAAAGCTCATGAGTCCATTCAGGATCATCTATCAAGTCGATATAGGCTTGCTCCATGCCACGAAACCAAGTGAACTGGTCACCTAATTTACTGCCCCACAAAGTAGCACGTTTTACAACGGTAAGTTCTGGTTCAAAAATTTCACGAGTTTGGCAAAAAATTTCGAATGCTTTATCTCTATTATAGTGCAATATAGGATCTTTGATTTTTGAAAGATCATCTCGCTCAATGATAATAGGTGCTAGTTCGTAAGCCCCGGTTCCGTCGTCACCTTCAGCACGTATCATGTTTTTAGAAGGTAGGCCACCAAAAGGTTCTATGCCAGCACCGTAGTAGGCTGGTACAACTGGTTCGCATACGTTGTCGTCGCCTAATTCTTGGATATAGAATAATTTTGTTTTAAAATGTTTTTCATATTGAAGTGCTGTAGCCGTTTTACATTTGAAAGATCCTTCTGGAAATATTTCGCCCATAGCCACTGGCCAATAATGGTTCATAAATAAAGGTTTAGCATTTGGCTTTAAATCATTTATATCATACCAATTTTGAATTTTAGCCTGATTTTCTTTCGATAATGCTACTTTTTTATATTCACTTGCAAGTTCTCTAAGATAGTCAACTTCGAAATCACTCATTCCTAAATTTTTCATAACGCATGGTCTCCTTTTTAAGTTTAACTCTAAAATTTAAAAAAAATGATTTATTGATACAATAAATACATTAATATATATGTGTCAAAATAACAGCATATATACATAACATTTTTTATTTAGAATAAATTTTTAGTTAATTAATTAAAATGCAGATCGCTCCAATATACTGGGTTATAGATTATGGCTTCATCTAGTAAGATATTTAGAATAAATTTTTAGTTAATTAGTTAAAATGCAAACCGCTCCAATATACAGGGCTATAGACTATGGCTTCGGCTGGCAAGTGAACATCTTTTTTGATTTGGAATAAATTTTTAGTTAATTAATTAAAATGCAGGCCGCTCCAATATACAGGGCTATAGACTACGGCTTCGGCTGGCAAGTGAACATCTTTTAAGGCCCATTCTTTATAAACTTGAAATCCTGTTCTATCTACAATATAACCGATGTGTTCTTTGCCACCGGGAGAGGTTAGATCGATGAACTCTTTTACATAGTCATAAGTGTTAAGAATAATTTTTACGATACTTTCTTCGTCGGCCCATTTTATGAAATCTTCACCGAGTCTAGGATTTTTTTTGCCAGTTCTGCCTAGCAAAGTTAACTTATAATATTTT
The DNA here is from genome assembly GCA_002007295.1 of Candidatus Epulonipiscioides saccharophilum. Classification (GTDB taxonomy): domain Bacteria; phylum Bacillota; class Clostridia; order Lachnospirales; family Cellulosilyticaceae; genus Epulonipiscioides; species Epulonipiscioides saccharophilum. The sequence goes on from LNZM01000107.1 coordinate 19,196, forward strand.
TTCTGACTTCTAGTCCATGCCATAGTGGGGCAAGCATTGATACATTCACCGCAACCAATACACTTGTCATGATTTTTTTGTGGTCTATAGTTGACCGGTTTTAATGCTCCAACAGATTTTTTGGTACAGGCTTTTACACAAGCGCCACAACTAACGCATCTATTAGCTTCAAACTGAGGAATAGTCATCCCAATTATGCCGAAGTCATTCATTCGTGCTTTAGCACAGTCATTCGGACAGCCCGTTAAACATATTTTAAAGTGTAAATCATTTGGAAATACCGCTTTTTCTAGTCGTTTAGCAAACCTTGTAGTGTTATAACAACCGAAAGGGCAAACTCGGTTCCCGATACATGCGCTAATATTTCTTGTTCCGGATGCAGGATATCCTTGGTCGTGTTCTTCTTGATTTATTCCTAGCCCGTCTATGATATCCTGAAGCATTTTGTTAACTTGAGGGATGTCTTTGAATGGTATGCCCATTAGTTCAAAGCCTTGACGAGTTGTTAAATGAATTGTTCCGTCTCCATATTGATCTGCTATTGCTTGTATGGCCGGTAAATATTTAGAATTAAGAAATCCGCCTGGTACACGTATACGTGCTGCGGTAATGCCTCTAACTTTTGTTACTCGAAATGCATTTTTTTTCAGTTTTTTAGTATTAATATCCATAACCGCCGCTCCTTAATCCACTAAATTTTTTGCATCAACATAGTTATATACAGGACCTGATAGACACACGTATTCATCGTTTATTCTGCAATGGCCACATTTGCCAAGTCCGCAACACATTCGTCTTTCATAAGACATCCATATTTGTTCCTCTTTCAGGCCTAATTTTAATAATTCTCCTATTGCGAATTTCATCATCATTGGTGGCCCCACTACGATGGTAGCAACTTCATCTTTATTTTTAAATTCTAAATTCGGAATATATTGTGTTACGAAGCCAGTTTTGTATTGGCCTGTTGGATCATTATCTAATGTTAAAGTTACGTCTACTGTCTTAGCCCAGGATTCCATATCTTTCTTAAATAGAATGTCGTCTGGTCCTCGAAAACCTACAATTAATTTAATCGATTTGGCTTGGTCAGGATTTTGCGCAAAGTAGTCTACGACTCCCTTGACCGGCGATAGACCAGTTCCACCAGCAATTATAAAAAGTTCTTTATTTTGAAATTCTTCTAAATAAAAACCATTGCCGTATGGTCCTCTTAATTTTAAATTTTGTCCAATATAATGCTCAAAAATTTCGTTTGTTACTTTGCCGACTTTTCTTATAGTCAGATCTATATATCCAGGACCGATGCCACTTACAGATATAGGAGCTTCGCCGAATTTCGGAATGCTAACCTCGAAAAATTGGCCCGGACTTACTTCGCCATCATAAGCCATTCTAAAGGTGTATTCTATCTCGGTATGTTTTATAATATCTAATATTTCAGATACGAATGGTATATATCTATTCATGGGTGGCCACCTCTTTCATAGCAGAATCGAGTTTGTTTATAGCATTGGAAAATGAGATATATTCTGGACAGCTATCGTCACATCTTCCGCAGCCAACACACATATTTTTACCAAATGTTTTTCTAAAATTTAAAACTTTGTGCATTATTTTAAATCTCATTCGTTGGCCCTTGTTTACTCGAAACTGATGTCCTCCGGCTATGTTTGTGTATCCATCAACCATGCATGAAGCCCAAATGCGTCTTCGTTCTCCAACTTTTCCGTTTTCGCTATAAAATATATCTTGCATTGTAAAGCAGGTGCATGTTGGACAGACAAAATTACATCGTCCGCAGGCTATACATCTCGTATCATATTCATCCCACATTTTGCTCTTAGATACAGTGTTATCTAAATCGGTTGGTATATTAACCGTAATATCATTGCTAAGAACAAATTTCGGTTTTACGTCCGATTCTTCTACTTTCATATCCTGAAATACTTTTGTAAATGAATCTTCTTTAGACGTTATTTTATATTTATCTATATCCTTGTCTATGGATAAAGAATAATCTTCGCTTTTATTTGTATCCATGCTAACGCAAAAGCAGTTTTCAAAAGGTTTGTCACAACCCATAACTACAAATTCAGTAGCATTTCTTAATTTTTTATAATAATGATCTGGAAAACCATTCACCAGATAAATTTTGTCTAAGCTATCTACAGCATGCAAATCACAGTTTCTTAAAAATATAAGAATTTTTTTGTTAGACATTTCTGGTGTAGTAGTGATACTTTCGGTAAAATAAAATAAAGTTTGCGATATAGGCATTATTGCTTCTTTAAATGAATATTTGGATTTTTCGTCAAATTCGATTTCATCCGCCGTGTTGATTAAATCATATCGAATGCAATCTGTATCAGAAAAATTTCCGCCATTTATAAATCTTTTCGGTGCAAAAATTAAATACTTCTCTTTTAAACTATCTAGAAATGTGTCCATTTGTTCCATGTTTAAAATAAAACCCATCAAAAGCATCCCTTTCTATTTTATGTTAATATAAAAATATCACTATTAGCATACTAACATAATGTTATAGTTTCAAAAAAGGATTCTATCATATATTTAAGAAATATACAATAGATTTTGACTTTTCATTTTTATAGTAAAAAAAGAAACCAATGCACAATATCCTTTTCGTATATAATAGTAGCTATTATACCAAGGGATAAGTAGGGGCCAAATCTTATTGTGCGTTCTAGGTTATGTTTATTAAAAAATATAAATTTGCAACCGTAAACTATTAATGCTGAATAACACGCTAGCAATATACTTATAAGCAATCTATCCCAACCTAGGTATAATCCAGCGCCGACTAATAGTTTTGCATCACCACCGCCGAAAAATTTTTCATCTGTCATGAAAACTATGGCGCATATTATCAGTCCAATTATGCAGCCTATTATGTTTTCGGTTCGTCCGTCTTCTTTAATTGCTGTACTAATTATGCCGATTATCATTATCATACTTGTATATTTGGGCGGTATTATTCCGGTTTTTTTATCACAAATCGATAATAATATTAAATTTATCATTAATGCAATTTTTAAAAATTCTAACATTGTTTTGTATCCATTTCCATTTTTTTGAAAGTAGTATAGCATGCTAAATTATTTGCTACAACATTATAATGAAGATATTGAGCAATTTTTGGATTTATGACTTCTATGTATATTTTTTGAATTGATTATATAATGAAGATATTCAGCAATTTTTGGATTTCTGACTTCTATGTATATTTTTTGAATTGATTATATAATGAAGATATTCAGCAATTTTTGGATTTCTGATTGCTATGTATGTTTTTTGAATTGATTATAAATGAAGAAATGCAGCAATTTTTGGATTTCTGAATTTCTATGTATATCTTTTGAATTGATTATAGCAGATAACTTACAATAATTATGTGTCATCTATCTAACAATTATACAACATTTGGATTTCAGTTAGATTACATTTGGGTAAATAACTTACTTTTATTGAAAATAAATGCTATTTTAGCAGAAAAGGACATAACAATAACTTGTTTTTGTTGAAAATAAGTGTTATCATAGCAAAAAAGTACATAACTGGTATTTCTATTACCAGACAAGCCGTAAAGCCCCTAGCTTTAGCTATGGGGATTTTAAATACAACTGAATATAAACGGTTGCTAGAAGTAGTCATTTCTAGCGTAAAATATTCAATGCACTGAAAATGTTTCTAAAGTGAAACACGACAAGAAAAAGTCGTTAAAACTATTTATTAAG
>LNZM01000108.1 GCA_002007295.1 Candidatus Epulonipiscioides saccharophilum
TTAGCTGCATCAGCATGCCTGCCTACTGCTTCCTATCTTGACTTCTTCCCACACTTCCAACATTTGGCTAAATGCAGCTGTTCAGCTGTAATGAAGCTGTTTTTTCTTTGTCTTTGTTGTGGAAATAAGGGAATATCCCCAGACAAGGAAAGGCTGTTTCTCTCTTTTATTTTAACAATAAATATCAAATGATTTTAATATAAAAAAACAAAACAAAACAAATGAGAGATATGTATCATTTATTTGTACCTGATATTGTCAAGAAGAACTACTATATTATTTTGCTGAAGGTCAGTGTTGTTTGTTATACAATGTTCATTGACAATGTGAAGGTCCTAAAGAGAACCGAAGAACTTGATCTGTGTATGTTTGTGTGCTGTAAGGTTGGACCGATAAATGCAGCCACTTCTGGATCTTTAAAATCTGCTATTCCCTCCTGTTTAATTTAGTACTATGTCATCCTACACTGGACTCCATGGGTAATAGCTGTTTCCAGTTGCATTGTGTATGTGTAGCCGGTCAATCAGGAAGTGCCTGCTGAATGTGTGATTCAGATAATGTAAAAGGCAGGCTTTTCTTTTTTCTGTAAGCAGCAGCGATCGATCTGCTTTCTCTTTGGATGGAGTCTCAACTTTTAAAAGCTTGTCCATGACAGTTACACCCTGGACTTATCACTGCTGCTGACTTGCATGTTCTGACTTTCACCACGGAATTTTCTCCACTATAGCTGCCTTTCCACTTCAACATCATGACAACAGGGAAGTCATATCTACAAAGACATCATCGCCTTCAACTGCACACTTTCAAAGTCACTCACAGAAAATGTGCTGGTGGCTCAAAAAATGAAAAGACTCGACAGGACTCCAAGTGCTCCGAGCACTCAATGGAATGTTTCCAAAGCAAAACATCTTTTTGTCTACTCAAAAGGAAAAGCTTGTATCAAATAAAAACAAATTGATTTCTGAAACTCTTGCAAATGGCGGTAGTCTTACTGATATCGAAGCTGAATTAGCAGCTTATGAAGAACAACTTCATAATTTGGAAGATAAATTGAATGAAGAAGCTATGAAAAAACAAGAACTTTTAGCCAGACAAACAAAAGCAGATCCAAAAATTTATTCAAAAAATGCTGTTTTAACTAATAAGGATGATAAAAGTTCTGACATAGCTACAGATATTTGACACTCCCCACGCCTAAAGGCGGGGGATTCTAAAGTGATTAAGGGACAAATTACAAATTCATTTCTGAGCGTCCAACCTTTAGTTACGGGGATGCCAGTACCCTTCATACAACATGACATATAGTCTTGTATGCTGATACACTTTTACCATGTATCTGAGACATTGAGTCTTTAAGAAATCGTTTTAACGACTTTTTCTTGTCGTGTTTCACTTTAGAAACATTTTCGATGTATTGAATATTTTACGCTAGAAATGACTACTTATAGTAACCGTCTATATTATTGTTTTTTGAGGACACAGAGATAAAAATCTGTGTCCTTTTATATTTTATTTTACTTTTTTGAAAATTGGTGTTACCCTATTTTATCTTTTTTAAAATTGATGCACCAATTGGAGGAACATTTATTGTGACCCTATTTTCTTTATAGTGACACCCGATAGGTTCAGATTTAATTAAATCTTTATTCAAAATGCCACTTCCACAATACTCTTTTTTATCACTATTAAATATTTCCTTATAAGTTCCAGGTGCTACAACACCAATTGAGTAATCTAAATAAGGATCTAGTGAAAAGTTTATTATAACCACAATTTCCTCATCTTCTGTCCTTCGTATATAGGATACAACCAAAGTATCTTTGTCATTTCCGATTATCCATTCAAATGAGTCTTCTATATGATCGTCATGGTACAAAGCCGGCGATTCTTTGTAGAGAGCATTCAAATCTTTTACATAAGTTTGTAGTCCTTTATGCTCTGGATATGACAATAGCTCCCAGGTTAACTGATTCTTTTCTATCCACTCTCTAGTTTGGCCTAATTCTGTGCCCATGAACAATAATTTTTTGCCTGGATGAGTATACATTAAAGCAAATAGAGCACGTACATTTGCAAATTTTTGCCAAAAATCTCCGCACATTTTGTAAACTAAAGGACTTTTACAATGAACAACTTCGTCATGAGATATCGGTAAGACGTAATGTTCTTGATACATATAGTGGAAACTAAAAGTCATATTATCTAAATTGTATCTTCTATAAGAATACTCAGTGCTCATAAAGCCAAGAGTATCATGCATAAAACCTAAATCCCACTTAAAGTCGAATCCCAAACCACCGGATTCAACCGGAGCAGTTACGCCGCCCCAAGTACTAGAATCTTCGGCAATCATGAGTTTGGATGGGAACATATTATGAACCATTCTATTTAATTCTTGCAAAAATACTGCGGCTGTCATATCAGGGTGAGTGTTTGACAAATTTCCGCCGTATAGCATAGAGGCAACTGCATCAACTCTTAGGCCGTCGATGTGAAATTCGTTTAGCCATGAGTAGGCGCTAGAGAGTAAGAAGTTCTTTACTTCACGTTTATAATAGTCGAATAATAAAGTACCCCAATCTGGATGCTCACCTTCTCTTTCGTAGAGTCTGGTTCCATCAAAAAATTCTAGGCCGAAAGCATCTTTTGGAAAATGTCCGGGTACCCAATCCAGAATGACACCAATACCATTTTGATGAAAAGTATCCACTAAAGTTTTAAATTCGTCTACACTTCCATATCTACTGGTCGGTGCAAAAAATCCGGTTACTTGGTAACCCCATGATCCATCAAACGGATGTTCTAAAATTCCGATAAACTCAACATGGGTGTAATTCATCTCTTTTACATATTTTACTAATTTATCAGCTAATTCTAGATACAATAAAGGTCGGCCGTACTCATTAAATTTCCAAGAACCAATGTGTACTTCATAGATACTGATCGGTTTATTTTTATTATTAATACCATCTAATTCTTTTAAATATTTTTCATCATTCCATTGATAGCTATATGGATCGTATGGTAAACTATGTTTTTTTGGTATATCGCCGAAATGCTTAGCATATGGATCCGCTTTAAATAGTACAGCACCATAATGAGTTTTTATTTCATATTGATATATATCTATTACAGTTACTCCGGGTACGAAAATAGAAAAAATACCTGAATCGCCCATTTTAGTTAAGATATGCCTGCGGCCATCCCAATTATTAAAATGTCCTACGACGCTAACTCGGACAGCATTCGGAGCAAATACTCTAAATATACATCCTTTGACTCCATTTATTTCTGTTATTCTACTTCCTAATAGATTGGCTGAATAAACATACTCTGTGTTTCTAAATAATTCTAATGTTGAATTGTCCAATTGATCCGGAAAAGCATAAGCATCTTCTGATTCCCAAATGTTGTCGTTATATCCTTTCATCCTTAAATAATATGGAAACGGCTTTTTGTACTCACCTATTGGTCCACGGAATATCCCATCCCCTAAATGCGGTATAGAATATATTTTACCATTGTTTTTGTTTATAACTTCTACTTCTCTAGCATCTTGACAAAATACACATACAGTTATTCGCTCGACATTATCTACTATGCTTTGATGCATGCCTAATGTCCATTGTGGATATGGTTCGTCGCCCCATATTATTCTTTGAAAATCCATGTAAATCCTCCTAGAAATTATTTTTGTTTCACGAGTATCATATGCTTTTTTTATAAAAATTTCAAGCCATTTTGCAATTATTTCATGAATAAATAAAAAAAACACGGTTGCCCGTGTTCAAAGATTAACTATTTAGATGTATTTTGATTTGACTTATTTTATATCCAGTTGTTCTACTTACGATTTCTTCTATCTGAGCTATTTCGGCATCAGAAAGATCGGATTTATTAATGATAACATCAACGCCGGTATCGTCCATTCTTACGTAGACATCAGTAAAACCTTTAGCTCTTAAAAGAGATTCAGAACCGTTTTCTTTTTCGATTTTGTCTTGTAAATCTAATAAAGATTGGGCAGCTTTGGATTTAGAAGTTTCATCTATAGAGGTGTTTGCTATATAATCGTTTAATTCTTCGATTTGACTAGATCTTTGTTGCTCTCTGATCATTTTTTCTTCTGCAAAATAACTTACGGATATATTAGCCGATGACACATCTGTAGAATTGTCTTTGGTAATGTTCACTTCCAGCCCAGTAACGCCGTCTAGTACGGTAGTGTTTTGTAGGGTTTCACCAGTTACCATATCGCTATCTTCCATATCTGGGGTTTCGTTTAAAAATTCTTCAAAATAATTTAGCTCGGTTGGTTGCTCTTGTACTTTAATATCTTCTGTTTGATCTTCATTAACAAATGCTGGTAAATTTTGTGGATCCGTGCTTAATTGCAAATAGCCACCTATAGCTATCATGAATACCAAAACAGTAATTATCAATTGATTTCTTCTAAAGTTGAACATTAAGTTTCCTCCTAATTGTTATTATAATTATTTATCTTCATTGTTATTTTTATTATTACTTGGATTCCATTTTAAATATCTTTATTGTTATTTGCATTGATTATTTTGCTTCCATTTTAAAGACAGATACTTTATGTACTGGAATATCCAATAAGGATGAGACAGCTTCGATGATAGCGTTTTTAACGCTAACATTGTCTCCGCCATCCGCTACGACAAGAACACCTTCTATTTGAGGCATTTCTTCTCTAATAACATATGGGGAGCTACCACTCATAATAATATTACTTATCTCATCTTCTTCTGTTACTGTGCTCGTCCCTCCTTGTGAATCCATCTCTGTTACTATATTTTTTCTTGAATTTAAATCTTCTGCCAAAACTTTTTCGGAAGAAGCTTTTAAGGTAACCATAACATCTACATTACCAAGACCAGCAATATTTTGCAAAATGCCTTCTAATTGCTTTTCTATTTGCATCGCATATGTATTCTGCTGCTCTTTGATTCCCTTACTAAAAACATCTTCGACTGACTGTGAAATGGTTGGTGGAGATTCCGCCAAATTTTCTGCACCTAAAAGCGGTGTATTGTTTGGCTTTTCATATACTATAGTGATCATGACTCCTAAAATAGCTGCTGCTAAAAACAAAGCAGTGGATTTCTTACCCAAAGTTTTTTCTAAAGCTTCCGAAAATCTTTCGGCTAAACTCTTTTTGGGTACACGTTCTTTAGATTCTTCCTTCTCTATATTGACTTGATTGGCTTTTTCTCGTATGGACATTGCCTTTTTTACCCCTTTCAATTCTGACTTTTTACTTACTTTTATTGACCCATTACTTCTATATTGACCTTCACGGTTCCTAAATCATAGAAATTACTTAATAAAAGTATGACTTTTTTTTCAATATTTTCCTCATTTAATCTAATACTATCTGATTTTTTGCCAACTACTATTTGAGGTATCTTTATCACATTGTCATCTTCCGACTTTTTATCAGAAATTACCAATGAAATTTCTGTTAATTCGGGAGTATAATCCCTTACTATAGAAGATACCACTACTTCTACATTCATGTCAAGCTCTTTTTCTAAAGCGACCTGAATAATTTGTTCTTCACGCGAATCATAATTTTCTTGTAACTGTTTTTCGTAATTATGCATCTGGGCGCCTTCTGCGGTTGTTAGGTTGAACTTACTTTGATAACTATTTACATAGTGATCATAATCTATTTTTTCGAACAATCCTCCTTTTATTATCGGTGCTAATATCGTATAAACTAATATAAATCGCAAAATCAGCTTGATATATTTTTGGAGAGCAGAGCTTGGAAAGACCATTTCAACAACAACAAGAAATAACATAACCCAAACGAGAGTTGTTAAGTATTCTATCAAATACGACATTTATTCTTCTCTCCTTTCGTCACAATAATCCGGATCCAACACTCATGCATACGACTAATGCTAGGATGGATAAGATGGATACTGTACCGACACAACTCATAACAAACTCGCAACCTTTTGCTATATCAGTAGCTATTTTGGCCATTTTTTTATCGCCTAAAGGTTCGATGACAGCAGCGGCTACTTGGTACAAAAATATATAAGCGAATATCTTTATTAACGGTGTAGCTATAACGATAACTATAAAAATTATTACACCCACTCCAAATGCATTCTTAATCATTCCGGATATTTGTATTATCATATCCACCGCACCGCTGACAGCATTGCCAAGGATAGGTATTAACTTAGTAGATAATGATAATCCGACTCTTTTCATGGTCAAATCTGTGAACGGTAAGGACATTCGATATATTCCGAGTATGGCTAAACTAGTCGCAAAAATTGTTCCTAAAATCCATTTATTGATTCGATAGTAGAGTGCAATTAATTTATTTATCTCAAACTCATCGCTAAGACTATTTAAAATTTGCAAAATTACTACTATAATAACGTTTGGTAATAAAATATTTTGTACTATAAAAACCATCATGTTCAATGCCCCAATTATGATAGGTGACATGGCTGCCGATGTCGCTATATAGCCGGATGCAGCCATAAAGGCGAGCAAGGTCGGCAACATAATTAGCATAACGCCCTGGAGCATATCTATCGTTTTATGAGCCAATTCTACAATTAGTACAAGAGATTGCATAACACTGTATAGAACAACAATGTTGCAAACAAAAAATGCTATTTTTGTCGTAGCCTTTGTGTCAAAGGCCGCACTTAAATTGTTTAGCATATTGCAAATGATTACTATTAGGATAAACCTAACGATTACATTTATATATGTAAAAACATCCGCAAATAAACTATCCTTTATAAATTCTAAAACTGTGCTTAGATTAAATTCTTTTTGACCCTTTAATATTAACATAACTTCATGCTTTAAGTCAAAGTCTTTTAATTCCGGTACATTATAAGATAGCTCTTGTTCTAACTTTTGGATTTCACTCCAGTTAAACATTTCCAATTGATTTTCGATAATTTTATCTGTATTTATTCCACCGTTATTTACATCGGGTTCTGTAGCGAATATCCTAGGACCACCTAAGAAACAAAACGCTATTATTAATATAAATAATTTAATCTTTGGCATTTTTGTCTCCTTTCTATTATAACAGTCCTGTTATCAATTCAACTAAAGCTAAAATAACGGGGGCCGCAACTACGAATATCATAACTTTGGCCGCAAATTCTATTTTTTTTCCGATGGCCTCTTCGCCAGCGTCTTTACATAATTGTAAACCAAACTCGGCAATATAAGCTATTCCAATAATTTTGAATATTATTGTTAAATAAGTGCCTTCCATATTTATTTTGCTGGCCAAATCTCGGATAATATCAAACATTACATCCAATTGACTACAGGCAAAACTAAATATGGCTAGTCCGACTAAAACTTTTATGTATGGGCCGACTTTAGAACCAACCGCTTCGAGTATTTTTAATAAAACAACAGCCGTAGCTGCAAAACCTACTAATTGTAAGATGTTCATTTAATCACCGCCCTAAAACGTAAAAAATGTTTGCACTGTTGTAAAAAAACTCATTATCTCTTTCACCATTATCATAACAACAACTAATGTGCCAGCGATACCAACGTAATCGGCCGCTTTGCCCATGCCAGAATTTTTTAAAATTTCTTGCACTGCCCATAGGCCTACTCCTAAACCTGCTATCCTAAGTATTAATGTTATATCCATTTTTCATAATCCTCCTGTATATATTTTTTCTATATTAATAGTATGACAATCGATAAGCCTACCAATATGCCCATACTTTTATATAGTTTGTTTCGTTTTTCATATAAATCATTCGCATTATCTTTCTGCTCTTTTAAACTTTCTAATAACCATGTAATATTGTTATGCTGCACTTCTCGGTCAAAATGTGAAGAGATTGTCCCAAAGGATTCCAATAGCTTAAAATCTTCATCTTTAAGACGTAAAGTAGCTTGCACTTCATTTAAAGTTGTTTTCCACATTTTCTTTGTATTTATCTCATCTTTTTGTTCTAATTTTTCGGCGTACATACTAAAAAGCTTGTCCACTCCATGCTCACTTTGTATAGCTACTTCTCTTAAGGCTTCGATCAATGGCGTTAATTTATATTCTATTTCACTTTTTAATAAATTAAATCCTAAAAATAACTCGTCTAATTGAAGTACTCTTTTTTTTTCGTTCATATCGTAGGCGAAGCCACACATTGTACATGAGACTACAATCAAAATTATTCCAAAAGTATTCAAAATATTCCTCCATTTCTACAAAATTTTTTCTTTTGTTTATTTTTGCTATTCTCGGCCTAGGCTCTCCGACCAGCCTCTCCGACCGGGCTCTCATTTTAGGAGAGCTGTCACATAGTGACTGAGAGGTGTTGAGAGGTGTCAGTTTTAGCTGACGGAGAGGTTAGAGAGCTGTCACACAGTGACTGAGGATTAATGCTTATTTTAAAAGATCAAATCTAGGTACAAAAAAGTCATCTAATTTCTGGTCTTTCTTTTTTTCATTTATATCATATCTAAGTCCAAAAAGAGAAACAGACACCATTGTTAAAACGATTCCTAATGCTTCCATTATTCTCGCCTCCTTCTATATAATCATTGCAGATTGTACTATAGATCAATTATAGAATTAACAGTTCCGACCTTTGGTCGATTTGATAGTATAACTATTTTTTCAAACAATTTTTTGTCTAGCATATCTTTTAATAATGGTTTATTATAACAATCCTCTAAATTATTGCCATGGATCGTACAAATAATACTTACACCAACAATTAAGGCATCGAAAATAGCTTTATAATCTTCGTCTCGGCCAATTTCATCTACAGCGATAATTTCGGGGGACATAGATCGTAGCAAAATAGAGATGCCTTCCGCCTTTGGTGCGGCATCGAGAACGTCGGTTCGCATCCCTAAATCATTTTGAGGTATGCCCATGTAACAAGCGGCTATTTCGGATCGTTCATCAACTACGCCAACAGTAAAAGACCTTCCAAGAGTTTCGCCATTACTAAGATTTCTTATTATATCTCTTAAAATAGTAGTTTTGCCACATTTAGGTGGTGATACGATCAAAGTATTGCAAATTCTTTTATTTTTATGTATGTATGGAATAATTTTATTAGCCGAACCAATCACTTCTCGAGCTATTCTAATATTTATGGCAGAAATATTAGTGATAGTCTTCAAGTTTTTATTATCTATAATAGCTTTTCCGACCACGCCGATTCTGTGGCCGCCAGCAACAGTAATAAATCCGGATCTTAATTCATCTTCTATAGCATACATTGAAAAGCCACTTGCAAACTTTAAAATTCCATCCACATCCATTTTTGTAGCTATATATCCTTTACCAGTAGCACATATTCCGTTGTTCCAAATCCCAAATTCATCTTCATGCGTTCTAAGAATAATTGGCTGATTGACTCTTATTCTAATTTCTTCTAACTCGTTTATTATTCTCGGATTTACTTTTAACATTATATTTTTGATATGTTTCGGTAAAATCTCAAAAATTGTGTTAATCAATTACTTTTATCCTCCTTTGTACTCTAACTTATACAGTATATGCCAATTAATCTTAAACTATTACATTTTTTGGATATTTTTTTGCCATTTTTTAGTTGTATATTTTTTGTTTCTCGTATGACAAATTTATCTAAAATTTTTGCATATTTTTTTTTACATTTATTGGTATATTTTTAATACGTTTTTTCGATATTTTACGTACATTATATCAAGTATTAGCTAAAGTAGTCGATATATAATGTGTAAATTATTTATTAATAACTAAAGTGACAAAAGGAGATGTTCATCATGAGTATAAGAGCAATGAATCAATATAGAATTAATAATAATTATGGAAAAATTAATTATGGACAAGACTCGCCTATTGAATCCTCTTTGGAATCGCAAACTCATTCTAATTCTGCTAAAGATAGTTACCAAAACTTTTTTACTATCTCTAAACAAGGTAAAGCTATGTCTATTATTGATACTCTTTCTAAACAAAAAGATAAAGTCCTAGAAACTAAAAACGAATTAATATCTCAAACTTTAGCTAGAGGTGGTTCTATAACAGAAATACAAACCGAAATCAAATTTTACGATGACGAAATTTCTAAATTAGATGAAAAAATCGCCCAAGAAAAAATTAAAGAACTAACTGAAGCTAATAAGAAGAAAAAGGAAGATTCTAAAACTTACACTCGTCCTGTTAAATATTCTTCTTTACCTACAGATGATAATCCACCTATTACGAAACAGCTGTCTAATATAGCAACACAGTATGGCGAACATATGGGTTATTACGCTAAAAGATTTTAGTCTATATATTTTTTAAAATATAAAGTTAATGCTATCTTTCATGAAGAAACTTATGCATAAATATAGACTTCTTTAATCATATAAATATAAATTTTTAAAATAACTTTCGTTAGGATTTGGAAGGTTATTTTTTTTTATAACTTAAATTTAGTGTACTCTTCATGATATAACTTTATACTATAATTTATGTTATATATTCTAAAAAAATTAGTACTATAAATTATAATATAAAATCCAGATAAATTAATAGTATACATTACTACTATAAATTTTTTATATCTTCAAACTATCAACTACTGCTATAAAATGAAAAAATCGTATCAATAAATTATTATTAATACAAAAAATATATAATTAAAAACTTAGCTTGTATCAAAATATATGCACAAAAATGGCTATTTGGACATGTATAAAAACATCAAAAAAATATCTAGTTACTAATATAAAGAAATTATAAACTTGTCCGATATAATATTTTGAAATATTTTATGTTTCCATTTTTTTCTATTAACATAAGGAGGGATAATTTTGATTACAAAAGTTCAAAGTTCTATAAATAATTTTCATACCACAAATTCAGTAAACAGTCAATCATCAAATAATAATAGTAAAGATATCACTAATAATACAGATATTGCCAAGGAAGTTAGTATGTTAACTATCTCTAGCCATGGCAAGTCTTTATCCACAGTTGATGCATTAAGCAAGCAAAAATCAGAAATTGCTAAAAGCAAAAGTCAATTGATTGCTAACACTCTAGCTAATGGCGGAAAATTAACGGATATACAGTCAGAACTTGCATTATATAAAGAACAACTACACAATTTAGATGATAAAATTGCGGATGAAAAAATCAAGCAAATGTATGAAACAAAGAATGAATTGCCAAAAACTAAACGACCTTATTCTAAATCCACAGTTTCAAAAAATTTAGAATACGTTTCAGAATAATTAAAAAAAAAGGGGCTGTAGATAATATAAATCTTATAGCCTTTTTTTGTTTAGCAATTTAATATTTTGACCATACTGTTTTCAGAGGTGATTGATAAAATGATACCAAATCGATATTTATGGGAAATAGTTAGCCAAAAAGATCCAAATACAAGTATAATAGAACACTTATTAAAATCTAGAAATATTGTAGAGTCACAAAAATTTTTATATCCTGACATAGCTGATTTAAGCGATCCTTTTTTATTCAGTCACATGGACAAAGGAGTTAAGCGAATAATAGAAGCAATAAAAACAAAAGAACGCATAATTATTTATGGGGACTACGATGTGGATGGGATTACGAGCACAGCTACATTGTATATGTTTTTATCTGGATTAGAAGCAAACGTAGACTTTTACGTACCAAATAGAATAACAGAAGGGTACGGATTAAATATCAATGCTATAAACGAGATAGAGGCCAGTCTAATAATAACAGTAGACAACGGAATAACAGCTATAAAAGAGATAGAGGTAGCCAACGAAAGAGGTATAGATGTGATAGTAACGGATCATCATACTTGTTTAGAAGAGTTACCGGCGGCGTACTGCATAATAAACCATATGAAACCGAGCTGTATGTATCCATCGCCGTATCTTTGCGGTGTTGGTGTAGTATTTCAACTTATAAAAGCAATAGCCATGACTTTGAATTTAGATTTAAAAGATCATGTCTACAAATATTTGGATTTAGTGGCCATCGGCACGATAGCTGATATAGTACCTCTAAAAGGAGATAATAGAATATTGGTATCGGTGGGCCTAAAGCTGTTAAATAGCACGCAAAATATAGGGTTATATGAATTAATTCGAATAGCGAACAATGGGCGGAAGAAAGAATTATACGCAGACGACGTTGCCTTTCAGCTAGCACCTCGAATCAATGCTATAAGCAGGATATCGGATGCTAAACTAGGAATAGAACTTTTAATTACAAAAGACCTAGCGAGGGCGAAAGAGCTGGCTAATTTATTAGAGCAAACAAATAAGCAACGAAAAGAGATGGAGCAGACTATATATGAAGAAGCCATAAAGTATGTAGAAGAACAAATAAATTTGAAAAAAGATAAAATAATAATTGTACTGAGCAAAGGCTGGCCCCATGGTATTATTGGTCTTATAGCATCTAAAATAGTTAAAAAATATTATAGACCAACCATAATTTCTACGTTAGATGCTGATGGTATGTACACTTGTTCTGGGCGCAGCGTAGAGGATTTCAGCATTGTAGAAGCCATTATTAAGGAACAACATTATCTAAATAAATTTGGTGGGCACACTATGGCCGCTGGATTGACGATAGATCAAAAAAATATGGAACAATTTAAAGAAGATATAAACAGACATAATGCTGACAATTTAACCAAAAAAATATTAACCCCTAAAGTAAAGATAGATCTAGAAGTATCCATTTCGGATATAACAATATCCTTTTATAAAAGCTTATGCTCTTTAGAGCCGTTCGGCGCTAGCAATCCAAAGCCTATTTTAAAAGTTTGTGGCATTATAGTTCGCATTCAATCCATGGGGGCTACTAAAGATCATATAAAAATTACTCTAAGCGATCACAAAGACCATTTTTTAGAAGTAATAGCATTTTTTAATGGCCAATTAATAGATTTCTTAAACATTGGTGAGCATGTTGAAGTTGCTGGTTCTATATCTTTAAACGAATGGAACGGAAAAGTTTCTGTACAATTTTTAATGGATGCTATTCGTTCACCAATTGATATTGAACAATCTAGTAAATATTATTTAAATCTTTATGAAAATTTTAAAAATTCAATAGGAATCAATTTAGAAAATCTATCATATGATGAACTTACACTATTAATTCCTTCTTATGAGGATTGTGTAAAAGTTTTTTCTCTTTTAAAGCGTTATAATAGTCAATATATTTCTCTAAATAAAATCACTTTTTCTTTATCCATGAATGAATACAAAGTTTTACAAATTACTGACATATTTTGTGAATTAGGTTTTTTGTCTTATAATTACATTGATAATCGCATATACTATACTATTAAGCATTGTCCAAAAACCAAGTTAGAGAACTCTAGCCGTTTTAACTTACTAAACAAGTTCTTGAAAGGAGAATGAACAACCATGGATTTGAAAAAACTTATCCGGGATATACCAAACTTTCCCGAAGAAGGAATTTTATTTAGAGATATTACGACCCTTTTAAAGGATCCCAATGGATTAGCATTCGCTATAGATCTACTTTGCGACAAAGTTCGTGACTTAGATTTTGATTTAGTAGTCGGGCCTGAATCTCGTGGTTTTATTTTTGGAGTTCCAGTAGCATACAACTTAAAAAAAGGATTTATACCTATTAGAAAGCCAGGAAAATTACCTTATAAAACGCACCAGCAAAGTTACAGTTTAGAATACGGCACTAATACTTTAGAAATTCATCAGGATGCCATAGAACCGGGTAGCAAAGTTGTCCTTATCGATGATTTATTAGCTACTGGTGGTACTAACAAAGCCATGGTGGATCTTATCACAAGGCTTGGTGGTGAAGTTGTAATGGTTGTATGTTTAATCGAACTGTCAGACTTAAAGGGGCGAGAATTATTAACAGATATAGTTGTCGAAACTTTATTGCAATATTAAGCAATAGCAGGAAGGAGGGCCGATATGTCTAATACGTTTGAAAAGTTAATTAAAGCTATCAGGGCGTATCACCCATCTGATGACCTTAGTATGATAGAGAAAGCGTATAAACTTGCTTCGAACGCACATAATGGCCAGCTTAGAAAATCTGGCGAACCTTACATTATCCATCCACTAGGAGTTGCTAAGATATTGGCTGATTTAGAGTTAGATATCGAATCTATAACAGCCGGACTTTTGCATGATGTAGTCGAAGATACGAGCATTGGATTAGACTATATTGAGCAGGAATTTAATAAGGAAGTTGCACTCTTAGTAGATGGCGTTACTAAGCTAAGTCAAATTCAATATCATTCCACTAATAAAAAGCTACAAAAAGAAGAAATACAAGCAGAAAACTATCGTAAAATGTTTATTGCTATGGCTAATGATATTAGGGTGGTTTTAATTAAGTTGGCGGACCGCCTTCATAATATGCAAACTTTAAAATATATGACTCCCGAAAAACAACAGGCCAAAGCAAAAGAAACTCTGGACATTTACGCTCCAATTGCAAATAGACTGGGTATTTGTAAATTAAAATCCGAATTAGAGGATTTATCATTGAAATATATAAATCCAAATATGTATATCTACCTAACAAATACAGTAGCTAAAAAAAGAGCAGAACGAGTTGAAATTACTAACGAAATTGTTATGCAAATTAGAAACGAATTAGATAAAATGAATATTAAAGCGAATGTTGAAGGTCGTCCTAAACATTTCTTTAGCATTTATAAAAAATTAGTCAATCAAAATAAAACGATTGACCAGATTTACGATTTATTTGCCGTACGAGCTATTGTAGATGATGTTAAGGACTGCTACGGGGTGCTTGGGATAGCACATGATATTTTTACTCCAATACCAGGAAGATTTAAAGATTATATAGCTATGCCAAAGCCGAACATGTACCAGTCTCTGCATACTACACTTATGGGACCAAGTGGTATACCGTTTGAATTACAAATTAGAACCATGGAAATGCATAGAACCGCTGAATATGGAATAGCAGCTCATTGGAAATATAAGGAGGGAAGAATCGAAGGTCTCTTTAAAGACACTTCGGAAGAAAAATTAGCTTGGCTTAGACAAATTTTAGAGTGGCAAAAGGACATGAGTGACAACGAAGAATTTATTTCTGCTATCAAGCTAGACTTGGATATTTACACCGATCAAGTATTTGTGTTCTCACCAAAAGGAGAATTAATAACGATACCGACCGGAGCTACTCCAATAGATTTTGCTTACTATATTCACTCTGATATCGGAGACAAGATGACCGGCGCAAAAGTAAACGACAAAATTGTTAATTTAGATTCTATCCTACAAAACGGGGATAGAATAGAAATATTAACATCAACATCTAAAAGTGGGCCGAGTAAAGATTGGTTGAATATAGTAACAACTACGCAAGCTCGAAATAAGATTAACCAATGGTTTAGAAAACAGTTTAAACAAGAAGATATATTAAAAGGTAAAGAGTTGTTAGAACTCAGTGCAAAACATAAATCTTACGTACTCAGTTCTTTACTTACCCCAGATGCTATGAACAGCGTTTATACTCGTTACGGATACAAAAACTGGGAGTCTGTATATGCCGCAATAGGATATGGCAGCATAACAGAGCTACAGGTATTAAATCGGCTAATAGATGAGAATTTGAAAGCAAATAAAGAAGTTGTCAAAGATGCGGAATTACTAAAAGAATTTGAAAATCCGGTTATACAACCAACTCAAAAGTATATCAAAAAAGATAGTGGAATAGTGGTAGACGACATAAGCGACATAGCGATAAAGTTTGCCCAATGCTGCAATCCATTACCTGGCGATGAAATAAAAGGGTATATAACAAAAGGACATGGTATATCAATCCATAAAAGCGACTGTTCGAATATTAAATATATATTAAAAAACGAACCAGAAAGAGTTGTAGAGGCAAACTGGGCGGATAATAACATTCCGAAAATGGAGTATATGACTGGTTTGACAGTAATATGTATTGATCGGCCAGGCATTGTTGCGGAGATTATCAAAGTGATAAACGATATGAGTTTAGACATTAAGACACTTACAGCGAAGACTACAAAAAGTCATGAGCTACTTTTTACGGTAAAATTTGTCATAACACAAAGGCATCAATTAGAAGAAGCGATACGCAAGATAATAAATATTAATGATGTAAACGAGGTACGAAGGCTAGAAAATTAAAATAACCTCTCCTAGGAGAGGCTATTTAATACATATTTAATCCTAATTCTATCAATTTAATATTTGGAATTGTTAATGCGATAGCCCATTTAATCCATATTTAATCCTGATTCTATCAATTTTCTCAATCATTGGTTCGGCTATGAAATATAAAAATATCATGGTTGCTATTGAATGCATCAAATCAAACGGCACGGCGCTAACATATACGGCCATAGTAGCTTTCCAGTTCATCACGTGGCCTGACATTAAACTCGGCTGAATATTTACGATCCCGCCATAAATAAAAAATGTTGCTATAAATCCATATAAGCATAAAGCTTTTTTATTTATATTTGTATTTAACGTTTTGGAATTTTTGAATAATCCAGCTAAAAATCCAATAAGCCCAAATGCAAACATCTGATACACAGTCCATGGACCCTGGCCGAAAAAGAAGTTACTTATAAATCCAGACATAGCGCCGATTAAAAATCCTGATTGAGAACCTAAGCAGAAACCGGATATGATGACGATAGCAACGACCGGTTTAAACTGAGGTAGCATAAAGAATGCACTTCGGCCAGCTACAGCTAAGGCGATCATTACAGCAATAAGCATCACTTCTCTTAATTTCGGCCCTTTTTTCTCAAACATTAGGAAAAAAGGCAAAAGAGTATATAAAATTATTAGCATACTTATAAAATAATATTTTCGGTCATCTAAGACATAAATACCGAATAACATTGTTATTGGAATTAGAATAAGTATTATAAAGGCGTTCAATGTTTTTCTATTCATAAATTTCTGCTCCTTTATTTTGTTTTAGGGTGCTGTTGCTCTGTAGACTTCAGTGAAGTAGGAACAATATCTAAGTGATTGGCCAATGGAGTTGTCACAAAATTGCGGGGAAGTAGTGAAAAAAAATTGCGGGGAAGTAGTGAAAAAAAATTGCGGGGAAGTAGTGAAAAAAAATTGCAGGGAAGGTGTTAGTGAAAAAAAATTGCGGGGAAGTAGTGAAAAAAAATTGCGAGGAAGTAGTGAAAAAAAATTGCGGGGGAGGTGTCAGCGTAAGCTGACGGAGGGAGAAAGCGTGCATAAAAGTTTTTGTTACTGCAAAGGTAAATTATATAAGTTGTTAGTGCGACAACCCCTATCAGTTTTAGCTGACTGAGAACTTATAGAGCTGGCACTAAGTGACGGAGAAGTTAGAACGCCTTAGCTAGCGAAACAACATCCTTAACTGTGATGGCATTTTTAAAAACATTTCTGGCCATTCGGTTGCTACTTGTAGTGTAGAAATGGTTATTGGCAAAAAAGTTTTTTGGAGTACCTTGGGCGATTATTGTTCCATCAAAAAACAATCCACATCTGGTAGAATATTCTGCACAGAACTCTATATCATGGCTAACCATAATAATGGTTTTACCTTGGGACATAAGTTTTTTTAGTATATTAGCGAAAGTTATTTTAAAGTGAGCATCAAGACCTTTGGTAGGCTCATCTAGTAGCAAGATATTTGGATCTAACAACAATATTTTGGCCAAAGCGACCCGTTGTTGCTCACCACCGCTTAAATCGTAGGGATGGCAATTTAAATATTGTTCTACCTCCACTAATTTGGCTACATCTCTGATTTGTTTTTCTACTTCAATTTCATTTAGATTTTTAATTTTTATATTAGTAAATACATCCAACAAGTCGTCATAAACATTGTTTTTAACGAATAATGTTTGTGGATCTTGGGGTAGCATACATATTTTATCGGCCTTAAATTTTAGTTTACCTCTGTAGGCTTTTTTCAGGTTGGCTATTATGGATAGTGTAGTACTTTTTCCAGCGCCATTTCCGCCTACTATAGAGTAGAGTTCACCTTTATATACATTGAGAGTTAAATTTTTAATTATGTCTAAGCCATTTTTTTCGTATCTAAAAAATATTTCTTTTAGTTCCAAAATTTTTTCTGCTGAATCCAATAACTTGGGCTGTTCGGAAGAGTTGTTTAGTTTTAGATTGGCCAAATTATCTGTAACAGATAAAAAATGCTGTTCCATTTTAAGTCGACCTTCTTTAATAGTTAACGGAAAATCCTCACTCAATCCTAATTCGCCCCAAATCCTACTTGGAGCAGGTAGAGCACATTTCATTGGATGATTATGTTCGAACAAGTACTTACAAATTTTTTTGGGCGCATCCATAGCAATAATTTTACCTTTGTCTAAGACGACGACAGTATCCACAAACTTAAATACTTCTTCAAGTCGATGCTCGGTTAGAATGATCGTAACGCCAAGCTCGGCATTAATTTTGTTTAACGTTTCCAAAAAATCTACGGCAGCAATAGGGTCGAGCTGGGAGGTTGGTTCATCTAATATTAGGACATCCGGACCCATGGCCATAACACTTGCTAAATTTAATAACTGTTTTTGGCCACCTGAAAGAGTTTCTACTTTTTTATGAAACCAGTTTTGTATCCCGAAAAAATTAGCCATTTCAGCTACTCTAAGGCGGATTTCATTTTCGCTTTTACCCAAACTCTCTAGTCCAAAGGCTAATTCATGCCACACTTTATCGGTTACAATTTGGTTGTCCGGATTTTGCAAGACATAACCAATAGATTGTGCTTGTTCTAAATCAGATAAATTTTCTAACGGCTCGTTGTTAAATAATATACGTCCTGTCTTTTTTCCATAAGGAGTAAGCGGTGGCTTAAAATGTTTTATTAATGTTGTTTTGCCACATCCGGATTTACCGCAAAGTAAGACGAAAGATCCTTTTTTTATATTCAGATTTATATTTTTCACGGCCGAAATTTCTCGTCCTGGATAAGTAAATGTTAGATTTTCGATACGTAATATTGACATTTTAGCGCCTCCATCATATTTAATAAAAATCGTTTGAAACACAGTCCAAAAAATCCTAAGTACCCCAGTATATTTTACAATCGAAAAATTGAAGAATTATACTTTGATTCTGTCATTTAACAACAGTTCTCGGCGACAACTTTTATAGGCAACAAAATTTCGGGGAAGCGGTACCCCCCTTCGGGAGGGGGGTAGGGGCATAGCTGGGAACTTAAGAAGTTACAAAATTGCGGGGTAGCGGTGCCTCCCTCCGGGAGGGGGGTAGGGGGGAGAAAGCTTGCATACAAGGTTTTGTTATTTTCAAGCAAATTGTAAATTTTGTAAGTTTGTATTATTTTTATGTCATCAAGAATTTAATACAAAGTGCTGGCTCATTAAATTGCGGGATAACGAGAGCAAAATTGTGGAGTAATTTTTAGTAAAAAATACATACATGCGTTTGTCCTAGATTTTCGATACATAATATTGCCATTTTAGTGTCTCCATCATATTTAATAAAATTGGTGTGAAACACAGTCCAAAAAATCCTAAGTACCCAGTATAGTTTGTTAGATTAATTTTTATAACCGGAAAAAAGATTGCTGAATCGTTTATGTGCAATCGACTAAAAATTAATAGGCTGATATTTATGACCATCCATAGCGCTAAATAATAATCTCGTCCGGTCATCTTAAAATTAGAAAATGCTGTTCGTCCCTTTAGTCCAAACCCTCTCGCTTTCATGCTGTCCGATGTTTCTATGGCAGATTCTAAACTCCAACTGGTCATTATTGATAATATCTTTGTTCCATGCTTTAACTTATTTATATATCCTTTTACTTCGGTTGACTCAATACATTTTTGGGCCATGATTATCTTTTCTATCCGCTTTTTATATAACGGAACAAATCTTAATACCATGGTAAATATTAAGGATAAATTCGGTGTGATCCTTCCAAATAAATATATAGTCTTGTCTGAACTCATGATTACGTTGTAACAGGAAAACCATATTATAACGATAATTATCATTAAGGAACTAATTATGCCGTATACTGCACTTTCTAACGTAAATGGATTACCGCTTTTCAAATAAAATAATATTGTTGCTCCTTCATGGTTAAATAACGGATTTATTGTGGCCATAAAAACTAACAAGATAACCATATATATCAAGTTAAATTTTAATGCTTTTGTTCCGGACAACATCACTGAATATATAAACGAACTTATTAATGCTATAGCCAAGTAAATCGGATGTTGCATAAACATGCTCAAGCCTATTACAGCTAAAAAATAGATAAAACTTATAATCGGATGGACTTCATTAAAATGATCTTTCATGATTGGATAACAACCTCACCTTCGTTTAAATCTTTGCCTAAATCGCAGGTATATAAAAATTCTAGGTGGTCTCCGGCCTTTAATTGATATTTAGAACAGCCGTAGTTAGGAAATTGGCCATTTACTCTGTACATCCAACCACTGAGTCCACCAGCATCGAAAGCGTACAAATTATTTATACCTTCGATATATGCTGAGCCATAAATCGGTGTATCTACATACTCCATGTGAATCTTATTTTCTCGGCTCAATCTAAGTAGGACATCAAAGGCGGTCTCACCGTCTTTGATATTTATCAAACTTTCGTTGTAAATGATTCCGTCCGCTGGAACAAGGGAGTGTTTATTTTCATCCAGAGCATTTATATTATTTAGTAAAGTCTCACATGAGATACTAAAAGTTACTTGGCTATTTTGTTCGTTTTCAGCTTCGATTTCATATTTATTTATGCTTACCAAATTTGCCATAGATTCTACTTCTGAATGCAAGGCAAGAGGTTGGTCATTTTCTTCTAAACAATCTAGACATTCTATACATTCTGAACATTCTGCGTTATTTAAGTATTCTAAATAATAGTTTACTGTTGTATCCTGTTCTGTTTTTTCTAATTTGGTAGCATTAATATTCTGCCCATCCGAAACTTGCCAAGCAGAGATTAATAAAAATACACTTATTCCTACAACACATAAGGTTTTTTTATTTAACTTTTTATTTAACATCGAAAGTACGCTCCTTTATAAAATATGTTTTTCTAAAAATTTATTTATTTCAAAAAGGCCATCTATCATTATTATTTCAGTTGCTTAGTTATTTAAGGAGGCTGTCACATTAAAGCTGATTGAGGAGTTCTCCTGGAGTTGTCGCCCCACACTTCTCTATAAAAGCTGTTCCTCTAAAAATTCATCCACTTCAAAAAGGTCATCTATCATTATGATTTCGGTTACTTCGTTATTATTTTGATTATTATTTTGGATTATTTTCAGAGAAGATGTTAGCAAATCCGAATTATATTCTAACTGATCTACGGCAGCAAAAAGTTGCCCCAAGGCGGAGCTAACGATCAATTCGGATTCGGTATCATATCCGTTGTTCATCCAGTCCGAAGCTATAGATTGAGCGGTGGCTATAGATTCTTGCAAGACCTTAAAGGATTTCTCGGAATAGATCGTAGGATAATACATATCTTTTATTTGCGATATTTTTTTCTTCAGTAACTTTACTAACGGCTGATCCAAATCTTCAAAATCCAGAGTATAACGGATTCTAATTACGTCGCCAGGTTTAGGAATGTAATCATCATTTAGCAAGAGTTCACCATTAATATAATACGTCCAACTGCTATTAAAATCATATTCACCATTAGCGATGCCTTCGATTTCGTCAAAATCGGGTCTACTATTTTCTAAAAAAGTAAATTCTATATTATTTTCTTTGGCCACTTTCGTAAAAATACTCTCTACATTATCGCCGTTTTCTATAGGAAACTCTATCATGGATAATAAGTCGCCATGGCCGGCCGTTCTAGCTTCGATAGACATAAAAATGCTACTGGCTTTTTCTAGCTCTACATTTTTCATGTCGTAAATATTTTCTTGATCATTTATAAATCTATCGTAAGCTACAAGGGCGTAATGAGCTTGTTCGGTGCCCATAAAATCCATGGGAGCATTTTGTAAATGAGAGAATTGCCCATTTTCTTTGTAATAGCTTAGTAAATTTGTCAAAAGGGTGTTTTCATTCTTTATGAAGCGCTCATCTTTTTCGCAATCAATGTTCAATGAGCACAGTGCTACTATGACTTGGGCGGTTGTTTCTAGAGTTTCAGAGTATATATCGCTAAAACCGGCATTTTCATTTTGGGATTTTGATATATATTGGATAGCCTTGTCCACAGATTGCTGAACTGCTTCTATATTAGGATAGTATGGTGCTAGAGAAGTGATGGTCATAGCAGTGATATCGATTTCTCCACTTGAATTATTTTCCATAAGTGAAAAACTACCATCTGGGGTTTGGTAAGTAAGTATTTGTTTGATAATATCTTCTCTGGAAATAGTAGCATTGTCCGGGGTGGGAGTTTGTTGCAGATCGATATTAAGCAGGCCATAAACTAATTCATTAAGGCCTTGCCTACCGCCTAAAGATGCTTGAGTAACATTTAAATTGGGGAAATATTTTTCTTTATTCCAAGTGTAATCCAATAGATTTTTTCCTGCAACAGAAGAATAATCATAACCTAATGAACTTAGGGCAATAACGGCACGTTGAACATCCGTTATCCGGCCACCGAAAGCTCTGCTTTTGTTTAGTTCCTTGGATATTGCTTCATGCAACTTCATTTTATAATCTTTCTTATATTTTTTTGGCACTTCTACTCCGCTTCTACCTATTCCAAATACGGACCACTCGGCTGCTGTAGAATTTAGAGCACCGGGTATTTTGGATAACAAAAAGTTTGTAGTATCGTGCAAAACGTGTTTATATTTTTGTTTATTTTCTTCTTTAACTATATTGCTTACTTTCTCCATATCTCGCCAAGAAAACTTTTGTAATTTATATAACCTGCTTTTTGGCAAATCATCCATAATCAACCTTACATTTTCTATATTATTGTCAAAATTAGTTTGTCGGATTACTAAAGGCGAAGCATGAACTTTAGTGCCGACTGTTATTGTCATTGCTAAACATAGCAATATTTTTCTTATGTATTTAAACACTTCTAAATCTCCCTTCTTTCTTTGGTATTTTACTAAAATTATAGCATTTTTTCAATTTTTAGTCAAGTTATTATTATTTCTTCTGTGTTACGTTTTATTAATTTTTAGTTATCCACAAAAAAGTTTTATCGTATTTATCCAAAAAGAGTGATGGAGGTCGGTGAAAGGCTCTCCGACCTGGCTCTCCTTCTAAGAGCATACATGGGAACTTAAGAAAATTAACTTTTGGTGAAGTTAACTAAGGGGCGGGCAACCTGCGCCTCGCAATTTTGTGACTTCTTAAGTTTCCGGCTATGCCTTCTAGGAGAGCTATCACGAAGTGACTGAGAGGTTGGGGGCGATGAATTAGGGGGAAGCCTAATCATCTTTTGGCGAATATGGCAATAAAAAAAAGGCGTACACTAAATTTCTAATGTACGCCTTCTCTGTTTTATTGATTATAAAGCAACGATCCAGTATCCGTTTCCACTTATAGTCGATCTAGAAGTTTTCGGCTCTTTCAACACAAATGCTATAATGTTGTCGATAGGCGGATCATTTCTTTTACTTTTAAAGGTTAATGCTAGTATACCTAAATAGAATTGATTACGCTCTTGATCTTGACCCAAAATAAATTTGTTATAATGCTTCATGGTTTTTAATTTTTTTAGCCATTCTGCATTTATCTGAGGTATTTCAGCCAAATCGTCAAATAACACTTCGACCCAATCAACAGGATATTGATAAGCGAAAGGATCCATTTTCGGATTATTTTTTAGCAAGTCATTGATTTTATCAAATTCACCTTCATATTTTGCTATTAAATTCTTAACAAGAATATCTCTAAAAGTTTTATTTTTATTTTCTAAATCATTCTCATCGTCTTCGAGTTCATGTAAATCTTGTTCGCTATAGTTCTCTTCTGGCCCATTTAGTGTTGCACTGAGAAATTAGAGCCTCCTCCGGTTACTGATTGCTGTTATCACGTCCTGTTTTGTTGTTGCTGTTATCGAAGGCAGAGTCGAGCATTAGAAAAGTAAACACTGTGGGTATCCATAAAAAACAACAGCCAAACTGTGTCTATAAAGAAAAAAAAACACTTGTGATTCATTTTATCTTCATTTCTTTTTGCAGGTCTGGCTGTTGGATTAGGCATCGGGGCGATCGCCCAGGTGGCAAAGAAGAGTTTAAAACTCCAACAAGGTGATGAGACGAGGATTTGTGTTTTATTGGTGGCTCGAGATATTTAGATAATCTTACCTGTAATATATTTATAGCTAATAAACTGACAAACATGGTTGCTTCCATGTTGGGTTGCATGTGGTTCAGCTCAGTTTACATTTTATCTCACCTTTTGAGGCAGCTGGACTTACAGGATCTTGTGATCATTCGATCTCACAAATCCATCGTTATGCATCAAATTATCAATAATCTCTGAATCCCAGTTGTTCAAATCAATAAGCAATTTATGAGAAACTACCAGCCTACCAACCTGAATATTCACAAGGACAAGAAGCACTTTTTTTTTAAATCAAATCCACATAACATTAACCTGCTATACTGTGGACTAATGGCAGATTGCTTAGTCCTTTTGTTTGAGATGCAGGGAAACAACATGGATGCAACAATAAAAAACAAAGCTCCTTGCTTCAGCTTTATGTGTCATGCAAAGAAGAAAGACTCACAAACACAGAAATGACACAAATGAAAAGTTGGAGACACCAGGTATGTAGATGGACATGCCAGAAATATGACTGCATTCCTTTTTCAATGACATGATGTTGACTTCAGCTCCATGCTTTGTCAAACCTCTCTGCTATACTGTTATTTGAGCTCCATGTTCATGAGAAAATGTATATTTTACCGTTTAAAAAGTGCAAAGAGAACAGAACAGGCCTTTGACTTGTATTAACCCCCCGATTCTCCCACTCTCTGTGCATTCTGTGTTT
>LNZM01000109.1 GCA_002007295.1 Candidatus Epulonipiscioides saccharophilum
TTAGGGCATTTTCTAATAGCTTATTATCAATTATCCATTCAGGTCATTTTTTAACGGCTTATTATCAATTATCCATTTAGGGCATTTTTTAACAGCTTATTATCAATTATCCATTCGGGGCATTTTCTAACAGCTTATTATCCATTTAGGGCATTTTCGAATAGCTTATTATCAATTATCCATTCAGGTCATTTTCGAATAGCTTATTATCAATTATTCATTCAGGTCATTTTCTAACAGCTTATTATCAATTATCCATTTAGGGCATTTTCTAACAGCTTATTATCCATTCAGGGCGTTTTCGAATAGCTCATTATCAATTATCCATTTAGGGCATTTTCGAATAGCTTATTATCAATTATCCATTCAGGTCATTTTTTAACGGCTTATTATCAATTATCCATTTAGGTCATTTTTTAACAGCTTATTATCAATTATCCATTTAGGGCATTTTCGAATAGCTCATTATCAATTATCCATTTAGGGCATTTTCTAACAGCTTATTATCAATTATCCATTCAGGTCATTTTCGAATAGCTCATTATCAATTATCCATTCAGGCATTTTCTAATAACTTATTATCCATTTAGGGCATTTTTTTACAGCTTATTATCCATTCAGGGCATTTTCTAATAACTCATTAACAATAACTGGATTTGCTTTACCACCAGTTCGGCCCATAATTTTTCCGATAAAAGATTTAATAACAATAGTTTTTCCGGATTTATAAGCATCTACAGACTTTGGATCTGAAAGTAATATTTCGGTTACCAATTCTTGTAATAATCGAGTATCATTAATTTGAAGCAAATCATTTTGGATTACATAGTCATTGACATCCAAGCTAGTACCCCATAGATCTTTTACTAATTTTTTGGCGACACTACTGTTAATTTTATCATTATGAGCTAAGTTAGAGATTTCGGCCAAAGTTTTAGGAGTAATCATAATTTGTTCATCATCCACCATTTTTAAAACTTCTGTAATAATAAGATTGGCCAATAATTTTTTATTATCAGCAAAAGGAACAGCTTTTTCAAAATAGTCGGCCACGACTTTTTCATTAGTCAACAATTCAGCATCGTATGCTGTCAATCCATAATTAGCGATATAAATCTTTTTGCGTTGATCTGGTAAAGCCGGAATTTCTTTACGCAATCTATCAAGGTCTGTAATATTAGTTACAATAGGCTTTAAATCAGGATCCGGAAAATACCGATAATCATTAGAGTCCTCCTTTGATCTCATAGAATAAGTTTTTCCGGTGGCTTGGTCATATCTGCGAGTTTCTTGAATAATTTCGCCGCCAGAAGTTACAATATCAACTTGCCTTTTATATTCGTATTCTATTGCTTTTTGAATAAAAGTGAATGAATTTAAATTTTTCATTTCCGTTCGTGTACCAAACTTCTCTTCTCCTTTCTTGCGGATAGATAAGTTAACATCACATCTCATAGAACCTTCATTCATTTTGCAATCTGAAATTCCTATATATAGTATTATTGCACGTAACTTTTTGAAATATGCAACAGCTTCTTCTGAACTTCTTATATCTGGTTCAGATACAATTTCTATTAAGGGTACTCCGCAACGGTTACTATCAATTAATGTACCTTTATCTTTGTCATGAATTAACTTTCCAGCATCTTCCTCTATGTGAATTCTAGTAATACCAATTTTTTTGGAACCTTGCGCAGTTTCGATTTCTAAATATCCGTTTTCACATAAAGGTTCATCGAATTGTGATATTTGATAAGCCTTTGGTAAATCCGGATAAAAATAATTTTTTCTATCCTGTTTAGATATAGTTCTAATCTCGGAGTTAGTGGCCAAACCGGCCTTTATAGCATAATCTACAACTTTTTTGTTTAATACAGGTAAAGTTCCTGGCATGCCCATGCATACAGGGCACACTTGTGTATTTGGTTCGGCTCCAAAAGTTGTTTTACATCCACAAAATATTTTTGTTTCTGTGTTCAATTCACAATGGACTTCAAGTCCAATAACCATTTCGTACATTTTTTTCTCCTTCTAGTCTTTCTATAATCTTTCTAAACGCTTTTGGGCCTAGCGTAATTCATAAGCATTTGCTATTTGAAATAACAATGATTCAGTAAACATATTTCCAATAAGTTGCATACCTATAGGTAAGCCATCTGTATCTTGGCCACATGGTAAGCTAATAGCTGGCAATCCGGCGATATTTATTGGTACAGAATATATATCGCCCATATACATTTCCAATGGATTTTTTGTTTTCTGCCCTATTTTATATGCTGTAGTCGGAGCCACGGGCGAGATGATAGCATCGGAATTAGCGAAGATATCATCAAACTCTTGCTTTATTAGATCTCTTACGCCAATAGCCTTTTTATAGTATGCATCATAATAGCCGGCACTTAAAGTGAACGCCCCCAACATTATTCTACGTTTTACTTCTTGGCCAAAGCCTTCACTCCTAGTCTTTTTGTAAAGGTCATCTATAGTTTCGTATTCATCGGTTCTGTATCCGTATCTTATTCCATCGAATCGAGATAAATTCGAAGATGCTTCTGCACTAGAAATTACATAATAAGCCGGCAAAGCTAGTTTTAGCGATGGCATTGATACTTCTTTTATTGTAGCCCCTAATTTTTCATATTCTTTTGCTGCATTAATTATCGCATTTTTTACCTCGTCCGAAATGGCACCTTCTAAATATTCTTTAGGTATTGCTATTTTTAAGCCTTTGGCCCCTTTTTCCAAATTCTTAGTATAATCTGGATAATTATGAACTCTAGATGTTGAGTCGTTCTTATCATGTCCGGATATAGCGTTCAATATTATTGCCGAATCTTTTACAGTTTGAGTTAGCGGTCCAATTTGATCTAACGATGAAGCAAAGGCTATTAACCCGTTTCTGGACACTGAGCCATATGTTGGTTTTACGCCGACCACTCCACAAAACGAAGCAGGTTGTCTTATTGATCCGCCCGTGTCGCTTCCTAATGAAAACGGTGTCATTCCGGCTGCAACCGACGCTGCAGAACCGCCACTACTTCCTCCCGGTACTCTTTCTAAGTTCCTCGGATTCCTTGTTATTTGATAATAAGAATTTTCATTCGATGAACCCATCGCAAACTCATCCATATTTAATTTACCTAATAATACTGTATTTAAATTATTTAATTTCTCTACTACAAACGCATCGTAGGCTGGTATAAAATCCTCTAACATTTTTGAAGCACAAGTAGTTGTTATCCCTTTAGTACACATATTATCTTTTAAGGCAAAAGGTATACCAGTTAATTCTGTTCCCTCACCTTTAGCTATTAATTTATCCGCCCGCTTAGCTGATTCTATCGCTTCATCTTTGGTTATTAATAAAAATGCCCCTATTTCCTTATCTTTTTTTTCTATCTGGCCTAAATATTCTTTTGTTATTTCTACTGAAGAAATTTTTTTGCTTTTTAACATCTCAGTTAACTTTGAAACCGTATACATATTGTCTCCTATCAATTATTAATATTATTTTTAGGTATTTGAAAATCCAGGATTAGGGTTCGAATTGATATCCGTACAAATAAACTCTAAATTAAATTCTTCGATTGCTTCACTTATTACGTCTTTCATTCTTTCGGTGTCCATGTCATCCAAAATCCAAATTTTTTCACCTTTTAAATTCTCGTTTAAATCTGAAATCATTGTTATAGCTTCGGGTTCGCTTTTGGTATTTTTGTTAGAATTTATATCCTTAGATCTTTTCATCTCATTATCTTTTACATTCATATTCTATATAGATCTCCTTTGCTAATTTACTTTTATTCTACAACCTTTTTTACTAATATCAGCCCATCTTCTTTTGTCTTAGCATTGCTTAACATTTCATCTCTACGGTTACCGTTTGTAACGACATCTTTCCTAAAAACATTAACAACTTCTAGCTCTTTTTCCCTAATCTGACTAATATCAGCTTTCTCTAACTGGTTTGCAAATTCAATTATATTTAGTAGATCCTCTTTTATCTTTTCTTTCTCTTCTTCTTTTATTGATAACATGGCTAAGGCGACCACCTTATCTACATCTATATCACTATGATTTTTATGCTTTTTCTTTGTAGAAATTTCTGCTCTAAATAAGTCTAGTTTCAGAACTTCCAACTGTTCTTCATCTACTACATTTGGCGCACTTGTCATCAGACATGAACCATCTTTTATTTTTGGAAAGGCTATTACTTCTCTTAGGGAATTTGAGCCGGTTAACAGCATAACTAATCTATCTAGACCAAAGGCAAATCCGGCATGCGGTGGCGTTCCATATTTAAATGAATCTACCATAAATCCAAATCTTTCTTTTATTTCTTCTGCTGAGAAACCTAGGGCCTGAAACATTTTTTCCTGAACCTTTGCATCATAGATCCTAACACTTCCGCTTCCGAGTTCGACTCCATTTAGTACAACATCATAAGCCTGTGCTCTGACGGCTCCTTTATCCGTATCTAACAAGTCTAAATCTTCTGGATAAGGCATGGTAAATGGATGATGCATAGCCAAAAATCGTCCTTCTTCTTCTGAGTATTCGAACTGCGGAAAGTCGGTTACAAACAAAATTTTATAATCATCTTTTCTTCTTAATCCGAATATATCGGCTATTTCTAGTCTTAATACGCCGAGAACTTTTCGTACGATGTCTAGCTTATCAGCACAAAACAATATAAAGTCACCATTTTTCGCTTCTGTTCTATTGATAATGGCTTCAATATCTTCTTTGCTAAAATATTTTGTTAATATAGAATAAATTTCCCCGTCTGGTCGTAGCGAAATCCACGCCATGCCTTTTGCTCCAAATGTCACTGCTGTTTTTGTTAATTCATCTATTTGGCTTCTACTAAAAACATCTCCACCTTTTACGCAAATGGCCCTGACAACTCCGCCAGAATCGACCACGTTTCGAAATACTGAAAATTTACAAATTTTGGATATATCCGTTATGTCTACTATAGGAAGGTCAAATCTTAAATCCGGTTTATCGCTACCATACCTGTCCATAGCAGTTTTCCAAGTAATTCTTGTAAATCGTTCATCCAATTCAATGTTCATAGAATGCTTAAATATATATTTAAATAATTTTTCTAAATGCTTTAAAACATCTTCTTGTTCTACAAAGGACATTTCCATGTCAACTTGTGTAAATTCTGGTTGTCTATCCGCCCTTAAATCTTCATCTCTAAAACATCTGGCTACTTGGTAATATTTATCAATTCCGCCAACCATTAATAATTGTTTAAATATTTGAGGAGATTGTGGTAAAGCATAGAACTCGCCCGGATGTAATCGACTTGGAACCAAATAATCTCTTGCTCCTTCTGGTGTAGACTTAGTTAACATAGGCGTTTCTACATTAATAAATCCATCGCTATCTAAATAATCTTGTGCTAACTTTTGTATTTTATGTCTAAATTTTAAATTACTAAGCATTGATTCTCTTCGAATATCCAAAAATCTATACTTAAGTCTTAAATCCTCTCTTACATCTTCTTCTAACGAAAAAGGCATGGGAGCTGCTTCAGATAATAACTTACAATCTTGAGCATATACTTCTACTGTACCAGTGGCTATTTTAGGATTTATTGTTTGATCATCTCTTAGTCTTACCTTTCCACTAACCTGGATAACACTTTGATTTTTAACAGATTCTATTATCTTAAACTTATCCTTTAGTATCTCCATATCACAAACAATTTGTAGCGTACCTTCTCTATCATGAAGATCTAAAAAAATTATACCCCCCATGTCTCTTTTTGTATTTACCCAGCCACATACCTTAACATATGACTTCATGTTACTTTCTCTAATATTTCCACAATAATGTGTCCTTAACATTTCATCCTCCTGATACAAAAAAACACCCGACTTTTAGCCGAGTGCTATTATTCTTTAAAGTCTTATA
>LNZM01000110.1 GCA_002007295.1 Candidatus Epulonipiscioides saccharophilum
GACTATATGTCCTGTTGTATGAAGGGTAATGGCATACCCATAACTAAAGGTTGGACGCTCAGAAATGAATTTGTATGTCCTTTAATCACTTTAGAATCCCCCGCCTTTAGGCGTGGGGAGTGTCAAACTTTTCTTCCGTATAGCCACTTTTTAATATGTTGCTTGCGGATTTTTTTTTATGCTCGCAACAAAGTTAATGGAGAAATTTTATAACCAATTTTATCCATTTTCTACTTTTTCAGATCTAATCCTCTATTTTTTATCTTTTCCTTTTATACATAAACAATTTATTTCTTAGTCCTCAAAATGTCAACATTTTCAATTGGTTTTAGACAATTTTTAATACCAGCATTTTTTAATTTTTTACTGATGTTTTGCAAAAATAAATTGAATTGGAAATTTTTTTCCAAAATAAACCAAAAAAAAGTCAGAAAAAACCATAAAGTAAAATTAAATGTGTCCGATATATAGTATTGTAAAGCGTTAGAAATAAAAAAGCAATAGAAATACAAAAGCGTTAGAAATACCAATTAGATAAAAAGATAAAAATCTAAACAACTGATATGCGAATTTTAATATACTTATAGGAGGAAATTAAAACATGAGAATTAATACTAATTTAATGGCAATTAATGCACAAAGGAATCTAGGTGTAAACCAAGGGGAACAAGGCGGAATAATGGAGAAATTATCTTCAGGCCTTAGAATCAACAGAGCTGGCGACGATGCTGCGGGTCTAGCTATCTCAGAAAAAATGAGAAATCAAATAAGAGGTTTACAACAAGCTAGTAGAAATGGTGAGGACGGAATATCCTTAATTCAAACTGCAGAAGGTGCTCTTTCTGAAACACATGAAATGTTAAAGAGAATGAGAGAAATGGCTATTCAGTCCATGAATGATACATATACAGACGAGGATCGTAAAAAAATGAACTTAGAAGCTCAACAGCTTATAACAGAAATCGACGGTCTAGCTGTAAAAACTGAATTTAATGAGCAAAAACTTTTAACTGGTGATCCAACTGGTGACGGATTAGCAGAAGTAGCTATTCAACGTGAAAGTTTAGCAGCTGCTTTAGGAAGTTACTATACTAAAATAGGTAGTTACGAAACAAAAATGGGTAGTGCTTATAGAATAGAAGCTTCTACAAAAATGCACATTGCTCTTCAATCTGTTATTGATCTTGAGCAAAAAATTGCTGCGTTAGAAATCAGAGCGGCTGGAGAAGTTCCACCAGAAGGTCAAGATGTATTAAAGATTGTTAGTGATTTAAGAATTAGCTTAACCAACAGACAAACATCTATTGCGAAGATGGAAGCATCCGCTGCTACACTAAAAGAATCGGCTGCAACACTAATGGCTTCTGCAATTTATATGGAGGCTAACAGAGTAACTTCGGCG
This sequence comes from Candidatus Epulonipiscioides saccharophilum, assembly GCA_002007295.1. Lineage (GTDB taxonomy): Bacteria > Bacillota > Clostridia > Lachnospirales > Cellulosilyticaceae > Epulonipiscioides > Epulonipiscioides saccharophilum. The sequence goes on from LNZM01000110.1 coordinate 1,403, forward strand.
GCTAAAGCTCTTCAAGCTACTATGAATGAAGATGTTGGACCAAATGAGTTCACTTTCCAAGTTGGAGCTAATAATGGACAAGTTATTAATTTAGGAATTAAAGCTATGGACGCAACCGCTCTTGGTTTATCTGCAACAAAATTAGATACGCCAGAAAGTGCTGGTATAGCGCTTATAACAATCGACGCAGCGGTAGAGATTGTATCTCGTCAAAGAGCAGAGCTTGGTGCTGTTCAAAATAGATTGGAGCATACAGTTAAAAACTTAAATAATACTGCTGAGAACCTACAAGCAGCAGAATCTCAAATAAGAGATGCGGATATGGCATACGAGATGGTTAACTTGACAAGAACTAACATTCTTTCTCAAGCTACACAATCTATGCTTGCTCAAGCAAATCAAATACCACAACAAGTTCTTCAATTATTAAGCTAATTAACATACGCCCTCTAGATTTTCTAGAGGGTTTTTTATGCGCAAATATGGTAACAAGTTCTTTAATTAATAAGCTAATTAACATATGCTCTCTAGATTTTCTAGAGGGTTTTTTATGCGCAAATATGCTAATAAGTTCTTCAATTTCGAAACATTGCAGGGAAATAGTACACTTAAGCCTTCCTCTTGAGGAAGGTGGCAGCGAAGCTGACGGATAGAGTAAAAGAGCGAAGCGATGCACTTGACATTTACTTTTTTCTCCAGCGAAGTAGGAATAATATTTTATACTTCTAAAAATTAACTAAGAGATTTTTTTATGATTTCTAAAAATTAATTAAGAAATTTTTTATGCTTTCTAAAAATTAACATATTGTTTCCATTTTTTAAAAAAAATTCCAAAAAAAGGCTAAAGTATTTTTTTGCTTGTCCGATATATAATTTTGAAAAGGTTCTTGAAGAAACCTTTATAAAAAAAAAATAGGCAAGGATGCCGCGTTTATTCAAGGAGGAATTTAATATGAGAATTAATACTAACCTAATGGCGATCAATTCACAACGTAACCTAAATATCAATCAAGGTTATCAGGGTGGAGTTATGGAAAAGCTTTCATCTGGTCTTAGAATTAATAGAGCTGGAGATGATGCTGCGGGCCTAGCGATTTCAGAAAAGATGAGAAATCAGATCAAAGGTCTACAACAATCTAGCAAGAACTCTCAGGATGGTATATCATTGGTGCAGGTAGCAGAAGGTGCACTTGGTGAAACACATGACATGCTAAAAAGAATGAGAGAGATGTCAATTCAGGCTATGAATGATACTTATACAAGTGAAGATAGAAAGAAATTGGATATAGAGTTAAAGCAACTTATTACAGAAATCGATGGATTAGCAGACAAGACGGAGTTCAATGAGCAAGGATTATTGCTTGGGGATCCATCTGGAGCTGGTAGAGATTCAGTGGCTGTGAAGCGTCAATCACTTACAATAATAATAGGAAGTTACTATGGAAAGATGGGTCAATACCAGTCTTTATTAGGAGCTGCTTATTCTATTGAAGCAGGAACAAGTATGCTAGCAGCGCAAACTAAACTTCTTGATTTAGAGCAAAATATATCTGCTCTTGAAATCAAAGCAGCTGGTGAAAGTAATAAGGCTAAAGCACAAGCGGTATTAGTAAGTGTAACTCAAAAACAAGCTTCATTAGAAAGTATCAAGGCGAGAATAGCAGCTATCGAAGCATCATCGGCGCAAAAGAAAGCATCGGCAGCAGTTAAGAAACAATCAGCTATTGATTGGGAGGCCGGATCAGTTGTTAGAGCAGCAAACGATCTTCAGGCTACAATGAACCAAGCAGTAGGTCCAAATGAGTTTACTTTCCAAGTTGGTGCTAACAACGACCAAATTATTAAGTTAAACATCAAAGCTATGGATGCTGTTGCACTTGGACTTACAGCAACAAAAATCGATACAACTGAAAGTGCGCATATAGCACTAAATTCTATCGACGCTGCTGTAGAGATTGTTTCTCGTCAAAGAGCAGAGCTTGGTGCCGTTCAAAATAGATTAGAGCATACAGTTAGAAACTTAGATAATACAGCTGAAAATCTTCAGTCTGCTGAGTCTCAAATCAGAGATGCTGATATGGCACAAGAGATGGTTAACCTTACTCGAGTTAACATTTTGTCTCAAGCTTCTCAATCAATGCTAGCACAAGCTAACCAAGCACCCCAACAAGTTTTACAACTATTAGGTTAATTAATGATATATATACTCACTTAATGAATTTTTCATTAGGTGAGTTTTTTTATGTGTTTTTTTAGGGGACTGTCGCTTCATAGACTCCAGCGAAGTAGGAACAATATTAAGTTGTTGACCAATGGAGTTGACGTAAAATTGCGGGGGAGGTGTCAGCGTTAGCTGACGGAGGGAGAAAGCGTGCATACAAGTTTTTGTTACTTCTAAGTAGTTAATTTTCTTAAATTCCCATGTATGGAGTTAGGGCGATAAATTGAAGATATATATTCACTTAGTGAATTTTTTTATGTATCGTTAAACAGCTTGTTTATCAATTGATGCACCGATTGATTTTCCAATCTGAATTTTATTTTTTAATTTTTTTAAAATTATACTAAAGTTTATTTATTTTAATACGATATATATATTAGAAAATAAAACAATAAAAAATGAAAATAATAGGTCTCATATCATAAAATGGCATGGACGCTATATTGAATATTCAGGGAGGAATTTAATATGAGAATTAATACAAATTTATTAGCAGTAAATTCACAAAGGAATTTAGGAATCAATCAAGCAGATCAAGGATCAATAATGGAGAAATTATCATCCGGGCTACGAATTAATCGAGCTGGAGATGATGCGGCCGGATTGGCGATCTCCGAAAAGATGAGAAATCAAATAAAAGGGTTACAACAATCTAGTAGAAATTCAGAGGATGGGATATCCTTAATACAAACAGCAGAAGGGGCATTGGGAGAGACTCATGAAATGTTAAAAAGGATGAGAGAAATGTCCATTCAAGCAATGAATGAAACTTATACAAGTGAAGACAGAAAAAAATTGGATATAGAGTTGCAACAACTTATTACAGAAATAGATGGTGTTGCAGATAAAACACAATTTAACGAACAAGACTTATTATTAGGAGATCCAACAGGCAAAGGTCTTGATAAAGTAGCATCTGCAAGAGTAAAATTAACAAGCGCACAAGCAAACTATTTCAATAAGATGGGTGAGTATCAATCTGCTCTAGGAGTAGCTTATTCTATAGAGAATGCTACGAGTGTAATGCAGGCAAAAGATTTAATTATTAAATTGGAGCAAGACATAGCAGCGTTAGAAACTAAGGCGGCGGGAAAAAGTGATGCAGCATCAGCGCAAGCAATTTTAAAGAGTGTAACAGATAAGCAAGTATCATTAGCAAGCGCACATGCGATTATAGCACGTGAGGAGGCAAAAGGTGCATCCGTAAAAGCTTCAGCCGAAGCAATTAGGTTAGTAGCAGCTTCAATTGAAAGAACATCTGTTGTTCCTGCAGCCGGAGAGGTTCAAGCAGCGATGAACCAAGAAGTTGGCCCAAATGAATTTAATTTTCAAGTTGGAGCTAATAATGGCCAAAATATTCAATTAAATATTAAAGCTATGAATGCTATAGCACTTGGATTAATAGCAACAAAGATAGATACAGCGGAAAGTGCTGACTTGGCGCTAAGCACAATAGATGCGGCGGTAGAAATCGTATCAAGACAACGAGCAGAACTCGGTGCGGTGCAAAATAGATTGGAGCATACGGTTAAGAATCTAGACAATACAGCTGAGAATTTACAGTCTGCGGAATCCCAAATTAGGGACGCTGATATGGCTCAGGAAATGGTTAATCTAACTAGATCCAATATTCTTGCGCAAGCTTCTCAATCTATGTTGGCTCAAGCCAACCAAGCTCCCCAACAAGTTCTTCAATTATTAGGCTAATCTCTCTTGGTAACTCCTTCCTTTAATAAATTTGGAAGGAGTTTTTTTCTCGTTAACGCCCAGGCTACCTTTCCAGGGGCATAGGCGGGAACTTAAGAAGTCACAAAATTTTGAGGAAGCGGTGCCTCCATCTCCGAGGGAGGTGTCACGAAGTGACGGAGGGAGTTGGAGGGCATAGCCGGGAACTTAAGAAATCACAAAATGGCGGGGCGGCGGTGCCTCCATCTCCGAGGGAGGTGTCACGAAGTGACGGAGGGAGTTGGAGGGCATAGCCGGGAACTTAAGAAATCACAAAATGGCGGGGTGGCGGTGCCTCCATCTCCGAGGTAGGTGTCACGAAGTGACGGAGGGAGTTGGAGGGCATAGCCGGGAACTTAAGAAATCACAAAATGGCGGGGCAGCGGTGCCTCCATCTCCGAGGGAGGTGTCACGAAGTGACGGAGGGAGTTGGAGGGCATAGTCGGGAACTTAAGAAATCACAAAATGGCGGGGCAGCGGTGCCTCCATCTCCGAGGGAGGTGTCACGAAGTGACGGAGGGAGTTGGAGGGCATAGCCGGGAACTTAAGAAATCACAAAATGGCGGGGGAGGTGTCAGCGTTAGCTGACGGAGGGAGAAAGCGTGCCTTCTAGTTGTAGTTGCTTATGTGATCTGTATAAAAAAACGAGCTACCTTTTTTCGGCGCTCGTTTTTTATTTTTGGAATTATTAATGCGACAGCCACCTTGCAATTACCTCTCAGTCTATTTCGTTGTGGTGTGCCCCTCTGTCAATCTACCAAATCGTTGAACTTACAAAATCCGGTTTTAGATTAGTAGAACTCACTAGTTGTATCTTTTGCTTCGACTTCTTACTTACCGGCTTATTAATGTGCACATCATAAATTGGTAATTCATACTTTTGAAACATTTCTTTTGTTTCTTCGACCAACTCTTCACTCGGTTCTGGTGTATTTGCTAATTTATATGCATAGCCTAGTTCCTTCCATTTGAATTCACCCATCTTATGAAATGGTAAAACGTCTATTCTCTTTACATTTTTTAACGTGGTTAAATATTTTGCTAACTCCTCTATATCTTTCATATCATCTGTTAAATCCGGAACTAGAACATATCTTATCCATACTGGTATATGTCGCTGCATTAATTCTTGTGCGAAGTTTAAGGTTGGGGCCAATTCTACTCCTGTTAGCTTCTTATAGGTCTTTGGATTATAGGACTTTATATCCAATAATACTAAATCGGTGTAGTCTAGAACATCACCGATTTTATCGATGGGTATGAAACCCGAGGTGTCTAAGCATGTGTGGATACCTTTTGCTTTTACTTTCTTAAATATTTCCGATACGAAGGCTGCTTGAAGTAACGGCTCGCCACCACTTATTGTTAAACCACCTTTGGAGCTTTTCATGTAGGGCTTGTATTTTACAATCTCCTTTACTAGTTCATTAGAATCCATGGCTTCTCCTTCTTCTGCTTTCCAAGTGTCCGGATTATGGCAATACTGACATCTTAAAGGGCAACCTTGAGAAAATATAACGTATCTAATTCCTGGACCGTCTACTGTACCGCATGATTCTATTGAATGAACTCTGCCTATCATAATTTTATTCCTCCTTAAAAAAAGAGGGAGATACCTCTATAATGTCGGCACTCCCTAAAATATATCTTTATCTTTATCTTTATTTTAAACTTTAGTATCAATGATTTTCTGTAGTATAACCTCCCTCTGGGAGGGAGAAAGAAGTATTCAGCATAGCCGAATACTTAGCTTACGAAGCTTGATTAAAATCTAGTGTGGAATGTTCGGTTGACAACATCCATTTGCTGCTCTCTTGTAAGTCTTACGAAGTTTACAGCATAACCGGATACACGAATTGTAAGCTGTGGATATTTTTCTGGATGATCCATAGCATCTAATAGAGTTTCTCTATTGAATACGTTAACATTGATATGCTGACCAGTTTTTTCGAAGTAACCGTCTAGTAGAGAGGCAAGGTTATAATTTCTTTCGGTGTCATCTTTACCTAGGGCACCTGGGACAATAGAGAAGGTGTAAGAGATGCCGTCTTCGGCATGTTTGTAAGGAAGTTTAGCTACAGAGTTTAATGCAGCGACAGCGCCCTTTTTATCACGACCGTGCATAGGGTTAGCACCTGGGGCAAATGGCTCACCGGCTTTACGTCCGTCTGGAGTGTTACCAGTTTTCTTTCCGTAAACTACGTTAGAAGTTATGGTTAGAATGGACATGGTTGGGATAGAATTTCTATAAGTTTTGTGTTTTCTAATTTCATTCATGAATATTTCAGTGATGTCTACGGCCATTTGGTCAACAGCATCGTCGTCATTTCCGAAGGCTGTATATTCTCCTTCTATTTCGTAGTCTTTGGCCAGACCTGTTTCGTCACGAATAACTTTTACCTTTGCATTTTTAATAGCAGAAAGAGCGTCTGTTACAACGGATAATCCAGCGATACCTGTAGCAAAAGTTCTGATTATTTCTGGGTCATGCAATGCTAACTCTAGTTTTTCGTAGCAATATTTATCATGCATATAGTGAATAACATTTAATGCTCCAACATAAACACCGGCTAACCATTCCATAACTTGTAAGAATTTTTCCCAAACTTCATCGAACTGAAGATATTCGCTTGTAACAGGGGCAAATTTAGGTCCTATTTGGTCTCCAGACTTTTCATCTCTACCACCGTTGATAGCGTATAATAAAGCTTTGGCCAAGTTTGCACGCGCTCCAAAGAACTGCATTTGTTTTCCGATTCTCATTGCGGATACACAACATGCTATTCCATAGTCGTCTCCATGATATGGGCGCATTAAGTCATCATTTTCGTATTGTATTGAACTAGTGGCTATACTCATTTTTGAACAGAATAATTTAAAGTTTTCTGGTAAATTAACTGACCATAACACTGTTAAGTTAGGCTCTGGTGCAGGACCTAAGTTATTTAGCGTATGAAGAATACGGAAACTAGTCTTAGTTACTAATGTACGGCCATCTAAGCCCATACCACCAATAGATTCTGTAACCCAAGTTGGGTCGCCTGAGAATAGTTCATTGTAGGCTGGAGTTCTTAGGAACCTTATCATTCTTAACTTCATAACGAAATGGTCTATAAATTCTTGTGCATCTTCTTCGGTTATAACACCGTTGTCTAGGTCTCTTTGGATATAAATATCTAAAAAGCTTGTTGTTCTACCTAGTGACATAGCGGCCCCATCTTGCTCTTTAACAGCACCAAGGTATCCGAAATAAGTCCACTGAATAGCTTCTTGTGCATTTTGGGCTGGTTGAGAAATATCGAATCCATAACTGTTTGCCATTACTTTTAGTTCTTTTAAGGCTGATATTTGCTCTGTTATCTCTTCTCTTAGTCTAATAATATCCTCGGAAATAGCTGGTGTCTCGTACTGAAGCTTAGCTTTTTCTTTCTCTGTTATTAATTTATCTATTCCATATAATGCTACTCTACGGTAGTCTCCTATAATACGACCACGACCGTAAGCATCTGGTAATCCAGTAATGATTCCGGATTTACGAACTTTTCTCATTGCTGTTGTATAAGCAGCGAAAACTCCGTCATTATGAGTTTTTCTGTATTTAGTAAAAATCTCTTGAGTTTCTTTATCTAATTCATAACCATAAGCATGAAGAGCTTGCTCAACTGTACGAATCCCACCGTTTGGCATAATATTACGTTTTAATGGAGCATCAGATTGAAAACCTACTATGGTTTCTATTTCTTTATTTAAATAACCTGGTCCATGAGAAGTTATAGTAGAAGGAATTTTGGTCTCGGCATCGTATACGCCACGCTTTAACTCTTCTTGCATCATTTCCATTACTTGTGCCCACAACGCTGTTGTATTAGATGTTGGCCCAGCTAGAAAGTTATCGTCTCCGTCATAAGGTGTGTAATTTCTTTGAATGAAATCTCTCACATCAATATCTGTAGTCCAAGTTCCATCTGTGTTAAAGCCATCCCATTGTTTAAACATAAATTAGTCCATCTCCTTTTATCATAAAGCTTATAGCCTTTGATTTATTAATAAATAGTTAATTGTTTATTTGAACTTAATCGATTAATTAATTATTTATTTTGTTTTGTATTTTGTTTTGTATTTCTATTGTTAGTATACTCTGTATACTGTATACATGTCAATAGCTTTTTGAATTTTTTTTTTATTTTTCATAAAAAAAATTTGTTAATACCCTTATCTTGCAAAAAATATAATTTGATTTACTACAAGATTGTTAAAAATAAGCGCTGATTTTTATTAAAAAGTCTTATATTCATAATTAATTTGCTAAAATTATTTTCCTAACTACATTATAACAAAAGCAGTTTAAAACTATTTGGATTGCAATTGTATATAAATAAAAAACTTTATATGCATATAGTATGTCCATTTTGACATAAAATTAGTATGAGAAATATATAGAAAATAAATGCAACTTATGTTTTAATTAAAAATAAAGCAATAGAGCACATGGAGGTAAACATGAAAAATATAGTAATAGGTATGATTTTAGGCGTAGCCAATGTTATACCAGGTGTTAGCGCCGGTACAATGGCGGTAGTATTTAAAATTTATGATCAATTGTTAGATTCAATAAGTGTGGATTTAAAAAAACTGAAAAAGAACGCCAAGTTTCTAATAACTTTAGGTATTGGCGTTATAGCAGGAATCGTTTTATTTAGCAAATTAATAACATTTTTATATGATAATTATAATATGCAAACAAATTTTGTATTTATTGGTGTAATACTTGGAAGTATACCGATGATTTACAAAAAAATAGTTAGCGAAAAAGATCTAGAAGTTGGAGGTATCCTACCTTTTATTATCCCGCTTATAATTATGCTCTACATGGCAGCAACGGGTGAAGAAAAGGCTAGTGGAGCTATAATACAGGAAATAAATTTAGCAACAGCATTGTTATTTGTGTTTGCTGGAGCGGTCAGTGCTTTTACAATGATCATCCCCGGGATAAGTGGATCATTTATATTGCTAACGATAGGGTGTTATGAGACAATAATAGCGTCGATATCCGAAATGACGAGTTTAGCAGTGAACTTTATAAATGGCTCAGCTTCTCTAGAAGATATATTCAGATCCTACTATTTATGGGTATTAATTCTTTTTGGAATCGGTGTTGTAATTGGCCTAATAGGTGGAAGCTCCTTAGTTCAAACACTCTTAAAAAAATACACACAAGGCACTTATTTAGTCATCTTAGGCTTGGTTGTTGGATCTATTTTCACAATATATCCTGGTATCACATTTAATTTTACCGGATTAAGTGCTATTTTATTTATGATGGTAGCCTGCATTGTATCTTATCTATTTTCGGAAAGTTAAATAAAGTAAAAAAAAAATTAGACTATTATGCATATAATTTTAAATTTTGGCAGATAATATAATTAATGTCGTGGAACAGTATACTCACACTAGAAGTGTCATCTCATAATCAAGCGTTATGACACTTTTGTACTGTTGCTCGGCGTTTTTTATTGGGGCGATGAACTAAGAGGAAATTATAGAAGCGACTCCAATGCTATTAGGATAGAATAAAAACGTATATTTATTTACATATAATAGAAGCAAGTCCAAGGGCAGTAGCATATAATGGAAGTGTAAGACCAATTTAGGCTATAACAAAAAATCGGATGGGAGGTGTTTAAAATGAGTGATGTTAAAGTTATAGTTATCGCTATTTCATTAGTGGCTATTGTTTTGATAATTTCCTTAACCAAAGTGCCAGAAGACTTTGTGCTTTACAATGATTTAGATGGGACACAACATTTAACTCAAGAAACTCAAGAATAATTTTTAAGGATCAAAAAATTGGATTATGAAGTTTTCTTATATTTTAAAAATTCAAAAAAGAAAGAGGTGATATATAATGAGCGATACAAAAGTTATAGTCATATCAGTTTCAATAGTAGCTATTGTATTAATAATTGCTTTGACGGAGACACCCGGACGAGGTAATTTAAAAATCTTTGAAGAGTTTGAAACTTCTATAGAACTAAATGTAGCGCCAGATGAAGAGACGAGTGCAGAATAACAGACATCATTAAAAATACACTAAACAGCATTTCCTTCATAATCCAATATATTTCTCTTAAAACAGCAAGGGGTTGTCACAAAATTACGGTTAATTAGGCTAAAATATATGTAATTCAGGCCCCTTAAATTGGGCCAAAATATGCGTTATAGCAAACAATTAATCGTTAACTAATTCAGTTCTATTTAATCTTTCTACCTTATTTGGGTTATTGGATTTTTGTGGTATGACTAAAGGTTCGTTATCGGCGAGCCAGTCTAAGTCAAAGGCCAAATCATCCATGATAGATTCTAAAATTAGTATTAAATTTTGAAAATACTCTTTTTGTACTTCATCTTTTTCTTGATTTTCCAAAATAAGTAGTTTAGCATATTTTTTGATGGATTCTTGATAACAAGATAATTTAATTTCTTTGAGTTTTTCAGTTTTTATATAAGAGCCCATGATGAAGCTAAAAGTACCAAAAATTACAGCCGGAAGTGCTATTAATACCGTACCTAAAACTACGCTACTGCCTATAATTAGGCCTGAATTTATTAAGCCATCTGTGGTACTGTCTAGCTTTAAAAATGCACCATCTAAATATAGGGCTAAAATTCCTGCTAGAGATCCGAGACCAAGACCGATAGATCCTATTGTAATTTCGGATATTATCTTTATATCAATATCACTAGTTGGTTCGTCGCCTACTATTTCACCTATTTCTTTTAAGATTTTTTTGGTTGCTTTTAATGTAGCTACATTTTGAAATTTCATTTTCTTTTTCGTATTTGCATGATCATTCATTGTCAATATTGCTCCTTAAAATTTTCGTGTATTCCTTAAACTTTTCATGTATAAAATAAATATTGACAAAAATATCATAGTTTAAACAGTTTTTATTAAAATTATTTGCTTTCTAGCAGTCTTTTTTCTTCAGCCCATGATTGGATAACATGATCTTTAAATTCATTCCAGGATATATCACCTGTAGCATATTCAGTAAGTTTAGTACCTATGAAGTTTTTAAAATCTTGCCCAGGAAATACCGTAAAGATCCAGGGTATTATCTCTTGATTAGTATTTATCTCGTCTAAAATTGCTTGCGTCAGAGGATTGGATGGCTTTTCGTCATCTGAAAAACTAGTATATGGTGCTATATATCCTAGATCGTTATTGATAATATTTTTGCCTTCTGTAGATGTTAGTAACCAATCCAAAAAATCTTTAGTTGCTTGAATATCTTCTTTGGATGCATTTGCATTGATAGATAAGTAATTTTCATTTCCTATAACCAAGCCATGTTCTTCTTCACCATCTAAATTCATGTAAATCGGCAAAAATTTTATATTGTCTGTATCTATACAATTACTACTCATGCTTTTACTCTTAATATCTTTTATTTGGTTCCAAACCCAATTTCCATTTTGTATCATAGCTACTTCCTCGTATGTAAATTCTAGGAGTGAGTCCACTACGGTTCTATTCTTTGTTAGTTCTGATTCTAACGTTGAATTATTTAAGTACAAATCAAATATATTTTTAAAATTTTCATGATATAAAAAATCTATCGTTTCGCTATCACTTATACCCTTATCCTCAAATTCAAAATAGATAGGTATATTTAATAAATGTGTATGCCATCTCCATTCTTCTGTTTCGAATAAGGATGTCGTCCCAAATACTCCTGTAATATTTAATTGATCCTTTTTCGCTTGCATATCTTCGACGACTATTTTTAGTGTCTCAAAATTATTTATTTCATCCATGGATTTTGCTTTAGATCCATCTATATTAAAATATCTTTCCATTATTGATGCGTTGTAAAGTATTCCATATCCTTCTATTGAAAGTGGCAATCCGTATACTATTTCATCTTCACCATATAAAGCTAAATCTTTGCTAGTCAATAAATGGTATAAGTGATAGTCAGTTAAATCTAAGCAATCACTCTGCCTGTCAACTAAGTTTACCGGTCCATTTACATGAAACAATGTCGGCGGATTAGGACCATGTAACTCTTCTTCTAAAATATCTGCATATTTTGTTCCATTGTTTGTAATTACTTTCACATCAATACCTGTTTTTTCTGTATACTTCTCTGCTATTTCTAGCCATATTAACTCGACTTCTGGTTTAAAGTTAAGATAATAAACTTGGCCTTTTTCTATACTTGTTGCATTGGTGATCGTGCATCCGGTTAAGCCTAGTATAAGACTAAGGGAGCATAAAATGGCTAACTGCTTTTTTAACATGTCTTCACCTCCAGGTTTATTTGAGTAGATATAATATTAATGTAATTATATGTTTATGATATTGATATTGATTAATATAATTTTTAACAATATTTTTTTGTTTTTTTTGGATGATCGTTCACGTTGTTGATTTGGACAAAAAAAAAGATCCGTTAAAGGAACTTTTTGCTAATATAATGCTAAGGACTTTGTGTACTATATACACATAGGCCCTGATTAGTAGCTGTCCATCCTCCGAAAGAAAGTGGCTACGAAGCAGCTGGATGGAGTTGGAAAGCTTAATGGGGTCGAGAGGTATGATTAAAAATACTAACTTGCATTTTCAAAGTCAGAATAATAAGTTTGGCCATCTATTGTATATTCTATACTATAGTGATTCGGAGTTTGAGTTTTAGTATCGGGATAAGTTATAAAGGCGCTGAAGTCAGTACATCCGCCAGCTTTTCGAATAGCACTTTCGAGGTCAGATTGAGCACCGTATCTATTTACTTTACTGTCCTGTGGTGTTATGTTATAAGCATTGGAAACACCGCCTAATGAATCTGCAATGACGTGACCTTCATCTAAAGTGGGACTTTCGGTTCCTGGAACTTTGGCCTCATCGGAATAATATCGACCGGATTTTAAAACAGGTTCTGAATCATCATCTTGAAGAATAATTTTTTCGGCGAAAACGGCAACTAGTTGGCCGTATTCATTGGTGATAGCATAGTAATCACGGTCACCATAGCCGATGTCAACAATTACGTTAGGTTCTCTATGACCGGATAAGTTTCCACCTTCCACTTCTAACCATTTATGATCGGCTAATAAATTTAGGTCTGCAATATTTTCGACATCATTTAAATCTTTCACAGTTTCTTGTGTGGTAGTTTTTTGTATGGTAGTTTCTTTTTGAGGAGTTTCTTTTTGAGCATTCTCTAAAGTAACTTTGTTTTTATCTACCGTTTTTTTCTCATTTATGCCACATCCGGATAAACATAAAGATGTTATTACAGTGGCGCTACATAAAATCGTTAAATACTTTTTCATTATTTTTTCTCCTGAATTAATTTGATAGATCAACTTTTAGTTGTAGTTACTCATGTGATCTGTTTACAAAATTTATTACTTTTGAGGTACTGCTACCTCGTAATTATATCATGAAATGAAAAAATGAGCTACCCCTTTTTGAACGCTCGTTTTGTGATTAACCTCTCAGTCACTGCGTGACAGCTCTCCTAGAAGGAGAGTCTAGTTAACTTGCATTTTCGAAGTTAGAATAATATACCTGACCATCGATAGTATATTTGTAACTATAATAGCTTGGAGTTTGAGTTTCATTATTGGGATAGCTTATTACGGCACTGAAGTTGGTACATCCACCGGCTTTCCGGATAGCTTTTTCCATTTCTGCTTGAGCGCCATGTCGATTGACGGTACTATCTTGAGGTGTTATGTTGTAAGCATTGGATACTCCACCTAATGAATCAGCAATGACGTGACCTTCATCTAATGTTGGGCTTTCGGTTCCTGGAACTTTGGCCTCATCTGGATAATATCGACCGGATTCTAAAACAGGCTCGGTACGATCATTTTGCAAAATAATTTCGTCGGCTAGAACAACAACGAGTTGACCGTACTCATTGGTTATAGCATAGTAATTGCGGTTACCAAATCCTATATTAACAATTACGTTTGACTCTCGGTGACCAGATAAATCTCCACCATCTACTTCTATCGTTTTATGTGTATCCAATAATTTTATGTCTGCAACGTTTTTTATGTTAGTTAAACTGTTTTCGGATACTGCCTGTTCGGATTCAGCTGACGCTCCGTTTTCGGCCGTATTTTCGTTTTGCGATGTACTTTCTTGTGTGGTTGTCGTCGCTTCACTTGCTTTATCATTGGATGATGAACTAGATAACTTAGGTGTCTTTACAACGATAGAAGTATTTTTAATTTTAGGTAATTTGAATCCGAACATTGAAAATATTTGAGCTACAAATAATATGGCTCCAAGAATTGCAATAAGGTATATTTTACTTCGCACTCCAAAATATACTACTAATGTCAGTATTAAAAAAATAAAAATTTCCGACTTACGCATGCTTAATTACCTCCTTGTAATTTTCTTTCTTTGCCAAATTGTTAGTAATCCTAAGTATTTTGTAGTCATGGTATAATATGGTATATGTACTGAAGATAGTATACTATTTTTATATGTAGAAGTCAAGCAATTGAGAATATTTTTATAAGGCTCTCCGCCGTGGCTCTCCTTTTAGGAGAGCTGTCACGCAGTGACTGAGAGGTTAGAGAGGTGTTAGTCAAGCTGACTGAGAGATTTTAATATTTTTTTGGCTCTCAAATCACCCTGTTCGGCTAAGACGGAATATAAATCGAGAGCTATCTTTTCATTTTTGGCTATACCGATGCCATTTTCATAGCATTGAGCGAGTTTAAAAGTTGCTTCTAAATGACCTTGATGGGAAGCTTTTTCGTACCAGATGAAAGCGTTATTATAATTTGCGGTACCGATTTTTTCTGATTCGAAATAATTACCAACGATATATTCGGCTTCGCAGTGACCTTGAGAGGCTGCATTAAAATAGTAGTAGAAAGCTTCTCTATGGCTAATGGCCAAATCGCCGATGCCCTGAGCATAGCAGTGGCCGAGCATAACCTGCGCATCTGTATGACCTTTTTTGGCGGCCTTAATAAACCAGTCTATGGCTTTTTCGTAGTTTTGGATAGGTTGAAGTTCTCGATTATAATAGCAAAGGCCGATTCTGTACTGCGCATCAGAATATTGTTGCAAGGCTGAATTATAATATGTCTTAAAAGCTAAGGCAGCATCTTTTCGAACGCCAATACCTTTTTCATAGCAACGAGCTACGTCATACCTAGATGGACCATCGCCTTGTTTGGCTAAGGCGGAATAGCGATTGAAAGCTTCTTTTTTATTGAAATCGATACCAAGACCACGTTCAAAGCATAAAGCGACACGACGTTGTGCTTCTGTATGTCCTCCATTGGCTGCTTTTAAGTACCAGTTAAAGGCTTGCCCCATGTTTTCAGCAATGCCCTTACCATGTTCGCTACATAGTCCAAGTTTATACTGCGCTTCTATACTCCCTTGCTCGGCTCCCTTTAAGTACCACTTAAAAGCTTTAATGTCATCCGGGTGTATCCCAAGTTCATAACACTGAGCGACTTTTAATTGATATTCTACTTTATCTTGATTGGCCCACGCTAGATATTGCGAAAAATCTTCTAACGTAATCCCTTTAACTCTTTTATGTATTTTTTCAGGTAATAACTCCCCAAACTTAGCATAGGCAAAATATTCTATAGCTCGAGTTGCTTTTTTTATATCCCACATGTATTGATCCGTCAACTTATCTATTTGCTGTTGTATTTGTTCCGGATCGTCTAGTGTGGTTAAATCCTGCATTACTCTTTCATGAACACCACATTCTATGGCCTGTTTTAGTAGTTTAGTGTCTTCTTCTTCTATTCTTAAATATACTATTATATTTTTTAACATATCCTTGTTGGTGAATACCGATTCTCCCTGCTGGTTATAAATTTCTCTTAATCTCTCTTTGCTTTTCATTGATCTCATCCTTTCTTGCTTTTTGAGCATCGATATTATTTTTGCTACATTTTATAAATTCTAAATGGATTTTATAAATACTCACAATATTTTATGCTCACGATGCTAATTTATATGACTTTCATTCAGGTTCCCCGCTCAACCTCGCCGACCAGGCTCTCCTTCTAGGAGCATAGCCGGGAACTTAAAAATCTTTTAGTTAACTTTACCAAAAGGTTTTTCTGCAGGGCTTTCGTCAGTAAGCCTATGGTATCAATCGTTTGAGGGATTGTACTACGTGTAGATTAGATACAAGCCCCCGCATTTATGCGTGGGGTAATTGACCTGTATGCCTTCCAAGGAAACTGTCATAAAATCCGAGGAAGCGATGCCTCCCTCCGGGTTCATATCAGGGAGGGAGAAAGCGTGCATACAAGTTTTTGTTGCTTTCAAGTAACTTGCAAATTTTGCATTGTATTTCTGTCAGAGATTGGGGCGAAAAAAAAGAGCTATACACCATAAAAAGGTGATAGCTCTCTGGTCCTATTTATTTTCTGCTATTTCTATCGCAACGCATATATCTAATAAAAGCTGCTATTCTTACTTCGTGAGAGCATTTTTAATTCCATTTTTTAATATATCCTTTAAATATTTTGTTACTTGCTCTTCTAAATCGGCTAATTTACTTAAATCGGTCTGCCAAAACTCGGACAAGGTTTTGTGGACAATTTCTTCTATACTATCTTTGGTTTTCCATAATTGATGGAAAAAGTCTAGGGATTCGAGGTCATCTTTAATTTTATAAGTTTGGCCGTTGTCTCGGTGACCGATGTAATCGTCGCCTTGTTTTTCTATTTGATAAAATCTTATTAATCCGGCGATAGAAAATGCAAATTGTTTTGGTGCGGCATTAAATTTATTTACATAATCCAGTATTGTTGGGATACATCGAGCTTCAAATTTCGAAGTATTATTAAGAGTTATATCTATCAGGTTGTGAACGATATGAGGATTATCAAATCTTTCTAAAACAGAATCTGCGAAGCTTCTTAATTCGGCCAAGTCCATGTTGGTAGCAGGAATTATTTCGTTACTAATTAAGTCTTTTTCGAATTGGCCAAAAGTATCGTCTCTAAAAAATTCTAATACTGTGTTAAAACCGGCTAAATACGCTAAAGGAACGACAGCGGTATGGCTACCATTTAGGATACGAACTTTTCTTTTTTTATACGGCGTTACATCTTCTGTCCAAATTACGTTGGCTGCCGTTTTATGAATTGGTAATCTATCTTTATATTTTTCATCTGCTTCGATTACCCAAAGGTTGAAAGATTCGCAGGCTACTACCATTTTGTCTTCGTATCCTAATTTTTCGGTTATTGATTCTATTTCATTTCTCGGATATCCGGGTACGATTCTATCGACTAAGGTACTGGCAAATTCATTATTTTTTTCTATCCAGGTTTTAAATTCTTTTTCTAAATTCCATTCATCAGCATATTGTAAGACGAATTTTTTTAACATTGCACCGTTGTTGTCGATTAATTCTACAGGTAAAAGTAGCATACCTTTATTTGGATCTGCATTAAAAAATTTATAGCGATGATATAAGAAGGCGCAAATCTTTGCAGGAAATGATTTTTGAGGAGCATTCTCTAATTTTTCTTCCTTATAATAGGTAATTCCTGATTCGGTAGTATTCGAAATAATTACTTCTAAATCCGGACTTTCGGCTAATCGAACCAATTCGGAATAATCTTCATAAGGATTTATGCAGCGAGAAATTGAGTGGATAGTCTTAAATGTTTCTGCATTTCCGCCTCTCATTAATACGTTGTATAAACAATCCTGGCTATTTAGTAGTTCACCTAAACCTTCTTGTATTGGTTGACAAATTACTATTCTGCCTTGATATTCTTCGGTTTCGTTTGCTAATTCCACCATCCAGTCTGCAAAAGCTCTTAAAAAATTACCTTCTCCAAATTGTAATATTTTTTCTGGGTATTGCGTAAATTTTTTCTCTACTACTGTTTTTATATTCATGAATTAAAACCCTCCTAATATGTATTTAAAAGTCTGGTAGCACCAATTTCAAGATAATAACATTACTATAACATTCCATCTTAAAAAAGTCAACTTAATTATTAAAAAAGCCAACTTGTTTTTTTTACAATGTTTAACATAAAATCATACTATATATTAGTTATTTGTTACTAGCATCAGGATAAAAAATTATATTTGACATATTTTTTTGTGGATTGTCGTATAAAATTGTTAAAAATTCATATTGCAATTAATGTGTTACAATGTTATACTTAATTTAAATAAATTGGTAGCACCAATTCATAATTATAATTCATGATTGTTGAGAGGTTTTTAAAGTTACATAGATAAGGAGAGAATTTTTATGCATTTAAAAGGAATTACTTGGAATCACACCAGAGGAAAATTACCTGTACTTGCTACAGCGCAAAGATACATGGAAATGCATCCTGGTGTTACAATAGATTGGCAGGCTAGATCGTTAAAAGAATTTGGCGATGCTCCTATTGATATATTAGCCCAAGACTACGATTTAATAATACTAGATCATCCATGGATGGGCTTTGCAGCAGAAAATAAAATTTTGTTACCTTTAGAACATTTTTTAGAGCCAGAATTTTTAGCAGATCAAAAAGCAAATTCTGTTGGTAAATCTTTTCAAAGTTACAATTACACTCATCAATATGCTCTCGCTATCGATGCTGCTTGTCCGATAGCTTTTTATTCTAATGAAAAGTTAAAGGCTGATAATGCGAGCTTACCTACGACTTGGTCCGAAGTGATAGATTTGGCTAAACGAGGAAAAGTTTACTGCGGTGGTAATGGCACAAGTATCCTCATGCAATTCTATATGCTTCTTGCTACTAAAACGGATGAAAAACTTTTTGTTGACGGTATTATAGCAGATAAAGAAATACAAAAAGAAAGTTTACTAGAAATACAAGAACTTTTCAGTTATTTACCGAACTGTGTATTTTCTAAAAATCCGATTGGAGTATATGAAGTTTTGGCGAGTCCAAAAACAGAATATTATTATTGTCCGTGCGATTTTGGTTATTCTAATTACTCTCGAGTCGGATACAGTTCTAACCTAATCACCTCGGCTAACGTGGTAAAATATAATGGCAAAATGTTAAAAACGACGCTAGGCGGAGCGGGATTTGCGATTTCGAATAAATGTAAAAATATTGAGTTAGCGCTAGATTATTTAAAATACACTGCATCGGGAGAAATACAGCAAAGTATTTATGTAGAAAATGGAGGGCAACCTGGCCATAGAAGTGCTTGGACGAATAGTCGGGCCAATGAGCTAACAAATAGCTTCTTTAATAATACTCTTGAAACATTGGATAATGCATATTTACGTCCACGCTATGACGGTTATTTAAGTTTTCAAGAAACAGCTGGTCCGCTAATTCGGGATTGGATTATGAACGAAGGTAATGTGGATGAACTTATTGATAATATTCATGATCTTTTTATCTACAGCATATAAGTTTATTGGATGAAAAAAATTAGGAGGCAGAAATGAAACCGTTAGAAGGAATAATTGTGTTGGATTTTGCTCAGTATTTAGCAGGACCATCCGCAGCTTTAAGACTAGCAGATTTAGGTGCTAGGGTTATAAAAATAGAAAGGCCACAGGGTGGAGATAATGGACGAAGGTTAGTATTTAAAAATTTAATATCAGATAACGATGGCGTTTTGTTTCATACTATTAATCGAAACAAAGAAAGTTTTTGTGCGGACTTAAAAAATTTGGATGATTTAAAGATCGTCAAAGAATTAATCAAAAAAGCAGATATAATAATAGAAAATTTTAGACCAGGGATAATGGAAAAACTGGGACTTGGTTATGAAGACGTAAAAAAGATTAATCCTAAATTAATTTATGCTACAGTATCTGGATACGGATTAGATGGTCCATGGGTAAAACGACCGGGCCAAGATCTTATGCTGCAATCTTTATCAGGGCTAACATTATTAAACGGAAGCCGAGACGATCTACCAACGCCTGTGGCGCTTGCTATGGCTGATACATATGCTGGTATACATTTAGTTCAGGGGATCCTATCATGTTTGTATAGCAGATTTAAAACTGGTGTTGGCGCAAGAGTGGCGGTAAGTTTGTTGGAATCTATTTTAGATTTACAATTTGAATTTATAGCTACGTATATAAATGATAATTATACTTTACCAGTTAGGGCTAAATTTAACAATGCTCATGTTTATTTACCGGCTCCTTATGGTATTTATCAAACTAAGGATAATTTTTTAGCTTTAGCGATGGGATCCGTACCGCTTCTTGGAGAAATTTTAGAGCTTAGTGAGTTATCTAAGTATGACAATCCGGCTAGTTGTTTTGCAAATCGAGATGAAATCAAAGAATTGATCCAGTCCAAACTAATTCAGGATTCTACCGAAAATTGGTTGACTAAATTAAAAGAGGTCAATTATTGGGCATCAGAAGTTTTGAATTGGAAAGAACTTATAGATCGTCCGGGATTTAAGTCCTTAGACATGTTAATCAATGTCGGTAGACCCGGCCATAGAGATATTATCACAACAAGATGTCCTATTAGGGTTGATGGAGAAGTTTATAAATCCAATAAATGGGCACCAGCTTTGGGTGAAGATACCTCGAAAATTATGAAAGAATTTAACTTATGTTCTCAGCCAATAGAATCTAGTTCTAAATTAGCCGTAGAATCTAGTTCTGAAAATAATTTGGTTTTGCCTTTAGCCGGTGTTAAAGTGCTAGATTTGTGTCAATTTTTGGCTGGTCCTTCTGCGGCTTTACGATTAGCGGATTTAGGGGCCGAAGTTCTTAAGGTAGAACAACCTTCTGGGGATATTTGTAGAACTCTTTATTCTTCTAATTTGATTATCGATGGCGATAGCACTTTATTTCATGTAATTAATCGTAATAAAGATGCTGTATCCATAGATTTAAAATCAGATGTTGGTCAACTTCAGATTCAGAAGTTAGTTAAAAATGCGGATGTCGTTTTGATTAATTTTAGACCTCATGTGGCCAAAAAATTAGGTATAGATTACGATTCTTTAAAAGTCATTAATCCTAGCTTAGTCTATGGTGAACTTACCGGATTTGGGCATGTCGGTGAATGGGCTAACGAGCCAGGTCAGGATTTGCTAGTACAATCTATTTCTGGGATGACTATGGCTAACGGTAACCGAGATAAGTTGCCTACTCCGGCCGGTGTGTCTATAGCAGATTTGATTAGTGGTCAACATTTAGTTCAGGGCGTTCTGGCTGCGCTTCATCGAAAAGAATTATTTGGGAAAGGTGCTTTGGTGCAGATTAGCATGCTAGAGTCTATGATGGATCTTCAATTTGAAGGATTTACTACTTTTCTTAATGACGGAAATGAAATTCCTCAGCGTAGCAAAATTAGCAATGCAAACTTTTACACGAATGCACCGTACGGTATTTACAAAACTAAAGATTGGTTTATTACTTTAGCGATAGCACCGATTCCTTTACTTGGCCAGTTACTTAATTGTCCAAAACTAGAAGAATACAGCGATCCGGTTACATGGTCTACAAAACGTGATGAAATAAAAGCTATTTTAGCTGACCATCTATTAACTAACAACACTCAGTTTTGGCTCGATATATTACAGCAACATGATATTTGGTGTTCTAACATATATAATTGGGATATGTTATTGGAAACGGATGCTTTTAAAAATTTAGAAATGCTACAAGAAATAAAATTACAAAGTGGCAAAACCATGACAGTTTTAAGATGCCCTATTTCGATTAACGGCCAGCGATTTTATTCCGATAAACCATCACCTAAAATAGGTCAGGATAATCATAAATATTTAAATTAAAAATAAAAGGAGAGTTTAAAATGATAAAAGACATATTTTTTGAAGATTTTCAAATAGGTCACCTTAGAGAAGGCGGATCTCGTACAATGACAGAAACTGATTTTGTTTTACATGCTGGGCACACTGGTGATTTTTATCCTCATCACGTAGATGCAGAGTTTTGTAAGAGTACAGAATTTGGCCAAAGGATAGCACATGGAACTATGATTTTTAGTATTGGTATGGGTTTACAATGTGGAGATATAAATCCTAGAGCTTTTACTTATGGTTATGATAGAATGCGCTTTATTAAGCCGGTCTTCATTGGTGATACGATTAAAACTGTGGTGAAAATTAAGGATAAACGAGATAATCCTAAAAATCCAGCCCGTGGATTTGTGACAGAACAGATTGAAATTACTAATCAAAAAGGCGAGTTAGTTTTAGTTTGCGAACATATTATCAGTGTTGAAAAAAAGTAGAGTAAAAATATGAAATCACTAATCAAAAGGTGAACTTGTCCTAGTTTGTAAACATATTATTAGTGTTGAAAAAAATAGAGGAGTGTGTATTTATAATGAAAGAAATTATGATGCAAAATGCTTTTGATGTCGCTATTTTAGAAAATGAAATGCCGGTTGCTAAAGAAGGGGAAGCATTATTAAAAATTTTATACGGTGGAATTTGCGGAAGCGATCTTAGCAGTTATCGTGGGACGATGAAATACATCAATTATCCTACAGTGCCTGGTCATGAATTTTCAGCTGAAATAGTTGAAATCGGCGATAATGACAAAGGGCTTAAATCCGGAGACCTTGTTACAGCGATACCGTATTTTAATTGCGGTCATTGTTATTCTTGCCAAAAAGGCTTAGTTAATTGCTGTTCTACAAACCAAACCATGGGCATACACAGGACCGGAGCATTCGCAGAATATATCACATTACCAGTGGAAAGATTATTTGCTGGCAATGGTTTATCGGCCAAAACATTAGCGTTAGTAGAGCCATTTTGCATAAGTTATCATGGAATTAAAAAAGCTAACATTCAAAAGGGTGATAAAGTTCTTATCGTTGGGGCTGGGACGATCGGCGTGTTAGCAGCGATTGCGGCCTTAGAGAATGAGATAGAATTGACTATTTGTGATATATCGCAAAGCAAGGTAGATTATGCGAAAAAATTTGGCGTTCAAAATACTATATGCAACAGTAGTCCGGAAGTGTTTGCTGCCGAAGTTAATCGACTTACGGACGGAAATGGTTATGACATTGTAGTAGAGGCCGTTGGGCTACCAAGTACATTCCAAAATTGCATGGATGCCGTAGCTTTTGGCGGCAAAATGATTCAACTAGGTGTTGGTAAGCAAAATGTGGATTTATTTTTTACGACTATCCAACAAAAAGAGCTTAGCATTTATGGATCCCGAAATGCTAGAAGAGAAGATTTTAAGGAAGCCATAGAGTTGCTTTCAAGTGGCAAAATCAAGGTAGATGATGTAGTAACAAATATGTACAACTTCGAAGATGCTCCAAAAGCATTTGCAGATTTCCACTCTAATGCAGGATCGATGTTAAAGGTTATGATTGAGTTTTAAATAAGAATGAAAATGAAAAATATTGCGGGAACTTAAGATTGAAAGTGTATAGAGAAACATTACGGGGCTAGAGCACCATAAGAATCCCTCAGATATTGTTTCTGCTTCGCTGGAAAGGGAGCTGTCACAAAATTGTGGGGAAGCGGTGCCTCCCTCTCCGAGGGGAGGTGTCACGAAGTGACGGAGGGAGTTGGAGGGAGAAAGCGTGCCTTTTAGTTGTATTTTAAATTAAGAGTGAAAAATATAGGAGGCGAATTTATGCAAAGATATGGGCAAGTAATTAAAGTGAAACCGGATCAAATAGAGAACTATAAATATCATCATAAAAATTCTTGGCCGGAAATAAATGCTATGATTAAGGAATGTAATATACAAAATTATTCCATTTATCTTAAAGATGATTTTCTATTTAGCTATTTCGAGTACGTTGGTTCTGATTATGACTCTGACATGGCAAAAATGGCCGCCGATAAGAAGACACAAGAGTGGTGGGATTTGGTAAAGCCGTATCAAACACCATTAAAAACTAAGCAACCTGGAGAATGGTGGGCCGATATGGAAGAAGTATATCATTTAGATTAAAGGAAAACGAGGTGAATATTAAAGAATGCAAAAAATTATAGATGCACATTTTCACATATTTGACGTAGATCGGTTTACTGTTGAATGGCTAAAAGATGTAGAGATTTTAAATAGACCAATTTTATTAGAAGAGTTCGAAGCATTTAAAAATACAGAAGAGTACGACTTAACCGGTGCTGTCCATATAGAATTGGATAGTATAGCGAGCCAAAAGGGGGCTGAAAACGATTATTTTTCGAATTTGGCAATAGAAAGAGGAGATTTTGTTAAGGCAGTCATTTTGTATGCTAACATGCTAGATCCAAACATGTCGGATTTCATTTCTCCTTATTGTTCTAATGACCGTGTTCTTGGCGTAAGGCGTATTTTACATGTAGATGAAACGCCGCCGGGCACGTGTCTAAATAATGTTTTTATTGAGAATGTAAAAAAATTGGGAGCCTTAGATCTGCATTTTGAAGCATGTATGCGATCTGGCGAAATGGGAGATTTATATAAGTTAGCTAAGCAATGTCCGAACACGTTAATTGTTTTAAATCATATGGGTTTGCCTGATGTTGCGGCCTTAAAGGATCCATCTCGTATTGTCGAAATAGATCGTTGGAAACATGGCATTCTTTTGCTTGCTACTTTAGATAACGTGGTGTGCAAAATATCCGGATTATCGAGTAGTGAACCTAAAGAGATAGAAGAGATAGTTGGATTCTGTACCAGCCAATTTGGCCCAGAGAGAATAATGTTTGCTAGCAATTTTCCGGTTTGTAATTTGAGCATAGACTTTGATAGTTGGACCAAAGCGATGCTAGAGCTTTTTGCCAATAAAACATCAGCCGAGCGAGATTTATTTTTCTATAAAAATGCTGAACGAATTTATAAAATAAAATAGTAGGCTCTCTTGGCTCTCCTTTTAGGAGAGCTGTCAACGAAGTTGACTAAGAGGTTAATCCAAGGAGGTAAGAAATGATAAAAGATATATCCGAATTAAAATATGTACCTGCGATGCCGGAGGATCCAAAAGCTAGACCAATATACATAGTCGGTGCAGGTGAAATTATTAAGGATGCGCAAGCGCCAGCATACATTTTAGCAGGATATCCGATGAAAGGTATTTACAACCGAACGGTTGCGACAGCGCATAAAGTGGCCAAAGAATTTGGTATCGAAAAAGTTTACGAAGATCTAGACGAGATGATTGCGGATTGCCATGCTAATAACGGTGTTTTTGATGTAGCATTGCCTGCTAATTTAACTGCTATGGTTTTACGCAAATTACCAGAAGGTAGCGGTGTTTTAGTTCAAAAGCCTATGGGTGAGAGTATAGAAGAGGCGACAGAAATTTTAAATATTTGTAGAGAGCGAAATCTTGTGGCTGGTGTAAATTTTCAACTACGTCAAGCGCCGTATATGATTCAACTGAATGAATTATTAAATAGTGGATTAATTGGTGAAATATACGATGTAGAATGGCGTGTGATTACTTTACAACCTTGGCATTTATGGACCTTTTTAAATGATAAAGAAAGATGCGAAATAAATTATCACAGCATTCATTACATAGATGCTATCAGATCGATTTTCGGTGATCCAACTGCTGTTTGGTGCAAAACAATGAAAAGTCCCAAAGCACCGAATCTTAGTCAAACATCCAGTTCTATCATACTAAATTACGGCGAAGATATTCGAGTAACGATCAATACAAATCATGGCCATGATTTTGCGCCCGACTATCAAGATTCTTGTTTAAAAATTGAGGGCACAAAAGGTGCTATAAGACTAACTTTAGGATTGATTTTAAATTATCCAGAAGGTCGCCCTGACAAATTAGAATACGTTATAGATGATGGAAAAGGATGGCAAGAAATACCGATTGTTGGTAGCTGGTTTCCAGAAGCTTTCATTGGTTCTATGGGCGGTTTATTAAAAAAAATGGAAGATCCTTCTTTTAATTATATGAACA
The DNA here is from genome assembly GCA_002007295.1 of Candidatus Epulonipiscioides saccharophilum. Classification (GTDB taxonomy): domain Bacteria; phylum Bacillota; class Clostridia; order Lachnospirales; family Cellulosilyticaceae; genus Epulonipiscioides; species Epulonipiscioides saccharophilum. The sequence goes on from LNZM01000110.1 coordinate 27,240, forward strand.
GTGTAGAAGATGCATATAACACGATGCGAGTTGTAGAAGCTTGCTACAAATCTAGCCAAAGTGGTGGTACTCTTATTTAAAATTATTTGAATGGACGTGATGATTAAATGGACTTAACTCCAGTAACCAAAGTGACCATAACAGAACAAATAATGGAACAATTGGCAAATCAAATTATATCGGGTAGTTTAAAGCCGGGTGAACAATTGCCGACTGAACGTGACTTAGCAGAAATTTTTGATGTTACCAGAGGCCGGGTTCGTGAGGCTTTAAGAGCGTTATCTCTTATTGGAATGATTATAATAAAACCCGGTGGCGGTAGTTTTGTTTGTAATAAAGACGTTCTGATTCCTAATCGAACTATATCCTGGATGTATCATGAAGAATTAAATAATCTGAAGGATATTTATTCGGCTAGACGCTTGATTGAATCCGAGATCTATTTGTCCTGCTTTGATATTGCAGATCGGCAAACTATTATTCATATCCGAAAGTTGGTCTCTCAGCTGGATAGCCAATTAAGCCCAGCAGCATTCTTAGATCAGCTGAATAGTTTAGATTTATATGTAAGCTCCAAGTGTGGCAATGGCGTTTACCATAAACTTATGCAAACACTCGTTCTTCTTAGATCTGAATCTTCTATTAACATACTAGGATCAGATGAGACCAAATTGTCGGCAATAGAACATAGAAAAAAAATTGTCTCGGCTTTTGAAAAGAATAACCGTATACTATTAGAAAAAAGCTTGGCCGATTTTTTTAATGATTCTCTAAATTATATCTTGGATCAAGATCAGGATTAAACCTCTCTAAATGAGAGGATTTTTTTTTGCTCCCCTGGAAGGCATAGCCGGGAACTTAAGAAGTCACAAAATTGCGGGGTAGCGGTGCCTCACTCCCGGAGGGAGGTGTCAGCGTAAGCTGACGGAGGGAGAAAGCGTGCATACAAGATTTTGTCGCTTTCGAGTAAATTGTAAATTTTGTAAGCTTGCATCGTTTTGCTGTTACCCAGACTTTAATACACGCAGTGACTAAGAGGTTACTTTCGTACATGACTTCTAACATAGCGTCTTGGGCGTGTCACTATCCTTTCTTTTGGTCTTCGTAGTCGATTCATTATTACTGTGTCCACTATATTTTCAATGTTTTCTATGTGATTGGATTTGCTCTCAAATCCAATGAATTTTAAAAATAAATCCAATTCATGTTGATTATACATTACTATTGTCTTTTTATTATAATGCTTTCTCACTGCCCTTAAAAATGCGGCGTGTTTTGGTAATCGCCCTTTGTATAATAACCAGCTTATAAATTCATAATCCATCTTTTCTGTACATCCTAGAGGTAAATCTGCTCTTGTTTGCCCATGATATTTTATAAATCGATTCAGACATCTAATAAAACAGTCTACTCTATTAAAATTTAATTCTATTATATACGTAGCTTGTTTTAGTCTTTCTTTAACATAATAATTTTTATAGTTGCCATCTATAATCCAGTTCGACTGTTGCATGAAATTCTGTACCATATTTTTGGCTTCGAGCGGATCTCTTTCTTGCCAGTTGGCTGTAAATTTTACACTGTCTAAATGTAAAACCGGTACGTTATATATATCACCTAGTTTTGTTGCTAACGTTGATTTTCCACTTCCACTGTATCCAAGAATTGCTACTTTCATAAACTTATCATCCCTTTATTTTATAGTTTTTACATATGAATCCTTCTTCTTTAATATTACCGATTATCGAAAAAAATAATACGATCTACGAAATGATAAATATAAATTTTACTGTAAAAAATAAGCTGTATTGGCATTGTTTGGACTTATATATAATATAAATTATAGTATATAACTTTGTCCTTATTATTCAATCGGAGGTGTAAATATTGTTAGATTTTAAATTAAGATGCAATAATTTTATTTTGAACTGGAATATTATAGATGATGTATTTGAAGGTACTGGAGATTACATATATCCTGTCTGTTCATATTTGTTTATAGATGAAGAAAAAATTTTAAATGAAAAAATTTTACAAGAATATTTAGATATTTTCAATCAACATCAAGAAATATTCTCAAATTTTTCAGGTGATCATATACCTGCTTTGTTTACCTGTTTATTAGCTAGCATGAGTAATCCAACTAGACACCTAAAAAATGCTATACAATTTTACAAAGAGTTATGTCAACATTTTCAAAGCTCTGAATATCTGATGATCGGAGCTATATTTATGGTAGACGTTATACGTCCGAATCAATATATTGAAATAGCCAAACGAACCAAAGACATCTATGACATTATGGAAGGTGCACACAGGATATTAACGGCTAAAGAGCATATAGTATTTGCGATGTTCATGGCTGCATCTGCACGGAGTAACACAAAATATATAGTGAACGCATCAGAATATTATAATCAATTAAAAAAGAAATTTTCTGCTGGAGGGCCATTACTTTCTATTAGTTATGCGATATCGATGTATGATTGGACAAATAAACCATCACGAGTAATTAACTTATTTGATATTTTAGTATCCAACAAACTCCATTATGGAACATCGCATGAATTATCCACATTAGGAGTAGCCGCTATGAGCAATGCACATTTAAAGCTTATGGCCCCACAGATTGTTACAACCAACAAAATCTTATTTAATTTAAAAAATTATGGTAATTCTATATCTGCCAAAAAGGCTAAATTAGCACATGCATCCATGATAGTGTCGTCTGTATATCCACATGCAAAAACCGATACAATGGATAAAATATCTATTAAAACTAGTGTTGCTCGTTACTCTTTATTTTTAACCGCTCTTGCTGGGAAAATATAAGAAATTTTTATAATGAAAACATGTATTGAGATGGCAATTTTTGGTTAAACTTTCATTATGCCAATATATTTTACACTTTGGCCAATTTAAAATTGAAAAAAATAAAGGGGGCACCATGTTGTTAAAGAAAGAATATAAATATGCTTATCTCGGTTATACGGCCGAGGACAAATCGGCCATGACAGAATATGCCGAGCGATACAGACAATTTATTTCTAAAAATAAGACTGAAAGAGAATGTGTTGAAAGTTTTATTTCTCTAGCAAAGGGATACGGCTACCGTGACCTAAACGATCTCATAGATTCTAAAACGCCTTTAAAGGCTGGAGACAAAGTTTATGCTAACTACATGAACAAAACTCTACTAACCTTCTGCATTGGCTCTGAATCTGTATCTAGTGGATTAAATATTTTAGGATCTCATGTAGATTCGCCTAGACTAGACTTAAAGCCTAATCCATTATATGAAGATAACAAGTTTGCTATGTTTAAAACCCACTATTATGGCGGTGTTAAAAAATATCAATGGGTTACTTTACCTTTAGCTATGCATGGTGTTGTCGCCAAAAAAGATGGCTCCGTAATGAAAATTTGCATCGGCGAAGATGAAAATGATCCAGTCCTTGGCATCTCAGATCTATTACCACATCTATCAGCTGATCAAATGGAGAAACGTTTACGTGAAGCTATCGGCGGTGAAGATTTAAATATTTGCGCCGGTACCTTCCCAATCGATTCTAAAGAGAATAAAGATTCAGCCGAGAACAAAGATGCGGTCGAGAACAAAGATAAGGCTACAACAGATAAGGTTAAAGAAAATATATTACAAATCTTGAATACCAAGTATGATATAACCGAAGAAGATTTGTTCTCATCTGAAATAGAGCTAGTACCCGCTGGATCGGCCAGAGATTACGGCCTAGATAGAAGTATGATTTTAGGCTATGGCCAAGATGATAGAGTCTGCGCCTATGCTTCTTTTGAAGCTCAAATGGAAGTAAATAACCCAAAATACACAACCTGTTCTATTTTTGTAGACAAAGAAGAAATCGGTAGCTATGGAGCATCTGGGATGCAATCTCAATTTTTTGAAAACAGTGTAGCAGAAATTTTAGAATTATTAGGTGAATTTTCCAACATAAAATTAAGAAGAGTATTAGCTAATTCTAGAATGTTATCATCGGATGTTAGCGCCGGATATGACCCTAATTTTCCAAGTGTATTAGAAAAGAATAATGCGCCTTATTTAGGTAAAGGTGTTGTTCTTATGAAATATACTGGTTCACGTGGAAAAGTTGCATCCAATGAATCGAATGCAGAATATGTGGCTAAGTTAAGAGATTTAATGGAAAAAAATAATGTGACTTGGCAAACTGGTGAATTAGGTAAAATCGATCAGGGTGGCGGCGGTACGATTGCTCATATTTTGGCCAAACACGGCATGGATGTTATCGACTGCGGTGTGCCCGTTCATAGTATGCACGCACCATGGGAAATTACGTCCAAAGTTGATTTATATGAAATGAAAAAAGCTTATGTAGCATTTCTTAAGGATGCTTAACAAAGGAGATATTTATAATGTCAAATCCAGTAGTAAAAATGAAAATACAAAACGGTGGAGAAATGAGAATAGAATTATTCCCAGAGATTGCTCCGCTAACCGTTGAAAACTTTATAGAATTAGTTAAAGATAACTTTTATGACGGCTTAATTTTTCATAGAATTATCAAAGGTTTCATGATCCAAGGTGGCGACCCTAAAGGTACTGGCCTAGGTGGTTCTGGTAAACACATTAAGGGTGAATTTAGCTCAAACGGCGTACCAAATAATCTATCACACAAACGTGGCGTAATATCCATGGCTCGTGCTAGTGATCCAAATTCGGCTAGTTCTCAATTTTTCATTGTGGATGAAGATTCTCAATTTTTAGATGGTAATTACGCAGCCTTTGGAATGGTCATAGATGGCTTAGACGTGGTTAGTCAAATAGCTAACGTGAAAACGGACACTAGAGATAAGCCGATTTCGCCAGTTGTTATTGAGTCTATTGTCTTAGAATAATTGCGAGGAAACAGCCCAGCTCCCCTTCCAGCGAAGCTGACTGAGGGGTACTCCTGGAGTTGTCGCTTCGTAATCATCTTTTGGCGAAATCTATATTCAAATTTTAGTTGCTTGCCATTTTTCCTGGCAAGCTTATTTTTTATTTACGGAAAATTGACAATTATTACCAATAGACAGTAATAGACTAAAAAAATTGAATTTTAGTCTTGTCATTTTTCCGGATATATGTTATAGTTAGCACGCAAAATACAAAAAACGCACGCATACATTTACCTAAACTGGGTGAAATATTATTTATTATATTTTTCAGTATGCGGAGGACAAACCTATAGGAGGATTATAAAAATGAGCGTTATATCAATGAAGCAATTATTAGAAGCGGGTGTACATTTTGGACACCAAACAAGAAGATGGAATCCAAAGATGAAAGAATACATCTTTACAGAAAGAAATGGTATTTATATCATCGACCTTCAAAAAACAGCCAAAAAGATGGACGAAGCATTCTATGCTATGAAAGACATTGCGGCTGAAGGTGGAAAAGTCCTTTTTGTTGGTACTAAAAAGCAAGCCCAAGACTCTATAAAAGCAGAAGCTCAACGATGCGGTATGTACTATATTAACCACAGATGGTTAGGTGGAATGCTTACAAACTTCCAAACTATTAGAAGTAGAGTAGATCGTCTTAAAAAATTAGAAGAGATGGAAACAAACGGAACTTTCGACTTGTTACCTAAAAAAGAAGTTCTAGAATTGAAAAAAGAGATGGTTAAGCTTGAAAATAATCTTGGCGGTATTAAAGAAATGAAGAGCGTTCCAGATGCTATTTTCATAATTGATCCAAGAAAAGAAACTATAGCAATACAAGAGGCGCACATTTTAGGAATACCGGTATTTTCTATTGTGGATACAAACTGTGATCCAGACGAAATAGATTATCCTATCCCTGGAAACGACGACGCTATTCGTGCGGTAAAACTTATCACGGCTAAAATAGCGGATGCAATAATCGAATCTAACCAAGGTGAAATATTTGATGCTGGCGAAGAGCCGATTCAACCGGAAGTAGAAGAGACATTAACTTTTGAAAATTTAGTTAGCGTGGAGGAATAATTATTATGGCTATTACAGCTTCAATGGTAAAAGAATTACGTGAAATTACAGGTGCAGGGATGTTAGACTGCAAAAACGTGTTGGCCGAAGTAGAAGGCGACATCAAAAAAGCAATAGACGTTTTAAGAGAAAAGGGCCTAGCTAAGGCAGCTAAAAAGTCTGGCCGAATCGCAGCAGAAGGTTTAGTTATGCAAATGGTTTCTGACGACAGAAAAAAGGCAGCTTTAGTAGAAGTCAATTCTGAAACTGATTTCGTGGCAAAAAACGAAAAGTTTGTAAAGTTTGTTAAAGACCTTACTAAATTGGTTCTTGACACTCAGGTTAAAACTGTGGATGAACTTAAAACTTTTGTTTATCCAGACGCATCCGGTAAGACAGTTTCAGAAGTACTAACAGAAAATATAGCTACAATTGGCGAAAACTTGTCCATTCGTAGAATTGCTATTATGGGTTCTTCCGGCACAATTGCTTCTTACACTCATGGCGGTGGCAAGATTGTTGTCCTAGTTGACGTTGATAGCACCGACGAAAAGGCGGAAGAAGTAGGTAAAAATGTGGCTATGCAAATCGCTGCTCTAAATCCTGAGTATATCTGCATGGAAGATATCTCTTCTGAAACTATTGCTAAAGAACGTGAAATCTTACTCGTTCAGGCCAATAATGAAAATGCAGAAGCTAAGAAACCTAAGCCAGAAAAAATTATTGCGGGTATCGTTGAAGGTCGCCTTAATAAAAATCTTAAAAGCTTTTGCTTGCTAGAACAAGATTATGTTAAAGATCCTAGCCTAACTGTTGCCAAATATATTCAAGCAGAACTTGGCTCAAAAGATTTAATTAGATCTTTCATTCGTTTCGAAACTGGTGAAGGCCTAGAGAAAAAAGATGAAAATTTCGCCGAGGAAGTTGCTAAACAACTACAAAGCTAATTTTATCTTAATACCTAACAAAGGATGAAAATTTCGCCGAGTAAGTTGCTACACAACTATAAAGCTAATTTATGAAAATTTAGCCGAGGAGGAAGTTGCTAAACAACTGCAAAGCTAATTTTTATCTTATGGTACTAAATTAAATGGAGGATTCTCATGTCCTCTATTTTTTTTAATATTTATTAACCAGCTCATAATCCTAAAATGGCATATGTAAACACCACAATAAATATAATAGAAAATAATGTTCAGATTATGACGCAAATCCATTTTATTTAAAAAATATTGATGAGGTGAAGTATGCAATACAAAAATGTCTTAGTAAAACTAAGTGGTGAAGCTTTAGCCGGAAATAAATCAACTGGATTCGATAATGAAATAATTCATAGCGTTATGCAGCAATTAACCGACATGGTCAAAAGTGGATTTTGGGTTAGCGTTGTTATCGGCGGTGGCAACTTTTGGCGTGGCCGTTCTTCCGGTTCTATGGATCGCACTAAGGCTGACCAAATAGGCATGCTAGCCACAGTTATGAACGCATTATATGTGTCCGACTTTACGAAAGAATATGAAATAGAAAGTGTAATAATGACTCCATTTTTAGTTGGAACAGTGAGCGAACTATTTAACAAAGACAAAGCTAGAGAATATTTAAAGGCAGGAAAAATCGTTTTTTTTGCTGGAGGAACAGGACATCCGTATTTTACAACCGATTCGGGTGCCGTATTAAAAGGTTGTGAAATAGGTGCTGATATATTACTATTTGCCAAGAACATCGACGGAGTCTATGATAGCGATCCTCGGACTAATCCGAATGCTAAAAAGTACGATGTTATTTCATGCCAGGATATAATTCAAAAAAACTTAAATCCAGTAGACTTATACAGTGTGGTTCTATGCAAAGATAATAAGCTACCGATTATTGTTTTTGATTTAAATGAAGAAAACGGAATAATAAGAGTCGCAAATGGTGAAAATATAGGTACAAAGATTACAGTATAACTAAGGAGAAATATTATTATGAAAAAGTTTGAAGAAAAAATGGAAAAGTCAATTGTCTCATTAAAAGAAGATTTTAACACTATCAGAGCCGGCCGTGCTAATCCTAACATTTTGGATAAGATTGTTGTTGATTATTATGGTACACCAACCCCTATTAAGCAAGTTGGTAACATCGTTGTTCCAGAGGCTAGAATCCTTCAAATCCAACCTTGGGATAGCTCCTTACTAAAGGGTATTGAAAAAGCTATTAACGAATCTGACCTTGGTATTAATCCTTCTAACGATGGCAAAGTTATTCGACTTATCTTTCCGGAATTAACAGCAGAAAGACGTAAAGAATTAACTAAGGAACTTAAGAAAAAAGGTGAGCACGCTAAAGTGGCTATTAGAAATATTCGTCGTGAAGCCATTGACGCTTTCAAAAAACAAGAAAAAGCTCATGAGATTACTGAGGATGAACTTTCTGCTAGTGAATCTAAAATCCAAAAACTTACTGATAAATTCGTTGCGGAAATAGATAAATTAATCGATCAAAAAAGTGCCGAAATTTTATCAGTATAATATTTTTTTTAAGGAGGGCTCTTATGAGTTATGTGCCGAAACACGTGGCTTTTATTATGGATGGAAATGGCCGCTGGGCTAAAGCAAGAAATTTGCCACGAAGTGCTGGTCATAAAAAGGGTAGTCAAATCTTGCGTGAAATTGTAGAATATTGCGCTGAAATAGGGATCCAATATGTGACAGCATACACTTTTTCAACAGAAAATTGGAGTAGGCCAAAAGAAGAGATTGATGGTATCATGTCTCTTTTAGAAGATTACCTTGACGATGCTATTAAAAAATCCAAAAAACGTAACATCAAAGTTAAAGTAATAGGCAAAAAAGATGGATTATCCAATAGCATTATTAACAAAATTCAAGAGTTAGAAAGCAAGACAAAAGATAATTCAGGGCTATGTGTGATTTTTGCTATCAATTATGGCGGTAGAGACGAAATCATTCGTGCTACCAACAAAATATTGGCCCAAATTCAATCAGGTATATCATACGAAATAACACCAGAAATATTTTCGGATTTCTTAGATACTAAGGGTATACCTGACCCTGACTTTTTAATACGTACTAGCGGAGAACTTCGGATAAGTAATTTTTTACTTTGGCAGCTAGCATATACTGAGTTCTATTTTACTGATAAACATTGGCCCGATTTTAGTAAAACCGATCTAGATTTAGCACTTTTAGAATATGTACAAAGAAAGCGCAGATTTGGTAAGGCTTAAAAATTTTGGGCAACATTTATGAAAAGTTCAAACTACATTGGGACAACGTTTGTGAAAAATTCAGATTACAAATTTTGGGCAACCTTTGTAAAAAATGTGATGTAAAAAAGTTAAAAATAGACAATGGAAAGGAATATTAATATGTTCATTAGAATATTGACTGGATTAATAGGCATTCCTTTTGTTTTATGGATTTTAATAAGTGGAAGTTTAGTCATGCAAATCAGTGGGATTATACTAGGTTCTATTGCCATAATGGAGTATTTTAGAGCAATAGAAAAGGTATATAACCCAATGAAAATATTTGGCTTTTTTCTAGTTATTATATACTTCATATTTTTATCATTTTGGATGGAGAACTATTATATATATATTTCTCTAGTTTTATTGCTGCCATTAATTGGTAGTGTACTTACCTATCCTAAATATACAATAACTGATATAGCAACTACGATATTTGGAGTATTATATGTTGGACTATTATTTGGATTACTAGTTGGCATCAGAAACTTAGATAACGGATTATTTTGGGTAATCCTTTTATTCGTATGTACCTGGGGAAGCGATACCAGCGCCTACTTTGTAGGCAAGCTATTTGGTAAAGTAAAGCTAGCACCAGAACTAAGTCCAAAGAAAACAGTAGAAGGTGCTATCGGCGGAGTAATAGGCTCCAGCATATTTGTATTTATATATTGTTTAATCATGCAAGGCTTAGGACAAACAATGTTTAATGCTAACCAAATATTTATCATAATACTCGTTGCCTGCTTTGCTGCTATATTATCTCAAATCGGCGACTTGGCAGCATCATCCATTAAGCGAAACGTAGGAGCTAAAGATTTTGGCAAAATATTTCCGGGCCATGGCGGGGTCTTAGATCGATTTGATAGTGTACTTTTGACAACGCCGTTTATATACGTTATAGCATATTTATTTAGCGTGTTTTAATTTTCTTGAAGATAAGGAGATCTAAAAATGAAAAAAGTTGCTATCCTTGGTTCAACCGGCTCTATCGGAACTCAATCTTTAGAAGTTATCAGAAACATGGACAATATAAAAATTACCGGATTATCCTGTAATCAAAATATAGATTTATTAGAAAAACAAATCTATGAATTTCATCCGGAAATAGTTTGTGTTACAAACAAAAATAAAGCGGCCGAATTACAAACTAGACTAAGAAATAATCAGAATAAAACCGAAGTCGTAACCGACACTTCCGGATTAATATCCATTGCTAGATCGGGAGAACAATTATTGATTACGGCCGTTGTCGGTATGATCGGATTACTCCCCACTTTATTGGCCATAGATACAGGGATAGATATAGCATTGGCTAACAAGGAAACTTTGGTTTGTGCTGGCAAAATCATGATGGATCACGCCAAAGATAATGGAGTCCGAATAATACCAGTAGACAGCGAGCATGGTGCCATATTTGAATGCTTACGATCTGGTAACAAAAACGAGGTTAAACGACTCATATTAACTGCATCTGGTGGTCCTTTCCGAGATTATTCTGCTGAACAATTACAGGATGTAACCGTAGAACAAGCATTAGCTCATCCTAATTGGAACATGGGTAAAAAAATTAGCATCGACAGTGCTACTTTGATGAACAAAGGATTAGAAGTAATAGAAGCTAGCTTTTTATTCGAAATAGCAGCAGAAAAAATAAATGTAACTATTCATAAAGAAAGCATTATTCATTCCATGGTCGAATTTATAGACAATTCTATCATTACTCAAATGGGATTACCAGACATGAAACACCCTATAAGCTATGCTATTAATTATCCAAAAAGACTACCCTGTTCTCTTGTAAACAGCATGGATTTTAGTAAAACATTTAGCCTAAATTTTAGCGAGCCAAACTACAAACTATTTCCTTGTTTAAATTTAGCTTACGATGCTCTTAAATCTTCTGGTACAGCCCCTTTAGTCCTAAATTCAGCCAACGAAGTAGCGGTCGAATTGTTTTTAAAAAAACAAATAAAATTTACTGATATTCCAAAGCTTATTCATAAAGTTCTAGATCAACACATAATTATAAATAGTCCATCTTTAGATGACATCTTAGAAATAGATAATTGGGCAAGAAAAATTGCTTATAATAAAGGGGTGAAATAGTTGATATATTTTTTAATATTCATTATAATTTTTGCTACGTTAGTAGTTGTGCATGAATTAGGACACTTTATAGCTGCCAAAAAATTTGGTGTAGCTGTTAACGAATTTGCTATCGGAATGGGTCCAAAATTATGGAGCAAGAAAAAAAATGAAACGCTCTACACTTTACGCTTATTGCCTATTGGTGGATACTGCGCCATGGAAGGTGAAAACGAAGAATCTAACAACCCAATGGCCTTAACAAGTAAAACACCTTGGCAAAGAATAATAATCTTTATTGCCGGTGCCTTCATGAACGTTATACTAACCTGGGTCCTTATGTTAATCATATTAGCCTATAACGGATATGCATCAACCATAATCGACAGCGTCGTTCCTGGTTCTGCCATAGAGTTAGTCGGTTTACAACCCGGAGATCAAATAATAGCTATTGACGGAATAGCCGTATCGAAATTAACCGATGTGAGTGCGTTGGCCGATAACGATCAGATAGAATATGTGATGACTATTCTAGATCAAAATGGAGTAACCAAAAATATAGTTATAATTCCGCAAATAGATGAAAATGGAAACAAAGTATTTGGTTTTTATGCTAGATCTGTAAAATATGACTTTTTTGAAATACTTCCCGAAAGCTTCTCCGAAACCTACATCATGCTAAAAGAAGTAGTCAACGGCTTCTGGATGCTGATTACCGGCTCCGTTAGCGTTAAAGAAATGGCCGGCATAGTCGGTGTAGCTCAGTTAACTACCGAGGTTTGGGATGTTTCTATCCAAGAAAGTATCATGTTCGCAATCATGAATATGCTAAAAATAGCAGCCATCTTGTCTGCTAACCTAGCCGTACTAAATTTACTACCATTTCCTGCATTAGATGGCGGAAGAATATTGTTTGCTCTCATAGAGCTAGTTCGTGGCAAACCATTAAACCAAGAAAAAGAAGCTATGTTTCACTTTGCTGGCTTTGTTCTCCTGATGATATTAATGGTTGTTGTCCTATATAATGATGTAACAAGACTAATCGTATAAAAATTGTTCCATAGAATGATGCAACAAGATGAATCGTATAAAAATATATAACAAGGAGAGCAGATTAAATATGACAAGGATAATCCGTGTGAAGGATGTTTACATTGGTGGCAATCATCCAATAAGCATCCAATCTATGTGTAACACAAAAACGACTGAGGTAGAAAAAACGATAGCTCAAATCCATGAGTTAGAACAAGCTGGATGTGAAATCGTCCGTTTAGCTATACCAAGCATAGAGGCAGCAAACGCTTTATCTAAAATTGTACCTTCTGTTTCGATTCCTATAGTAGCCGATATTCATTTTGACTATCGGTTAGCTTTATATGCTATGGAAAACGGCGTACATAAACTAAGAATAAATCCTGGTAACATTGGCAAAAAAGAGAATGTTATACAGGTTGTGAAAATGGCCCAGGCCTATAACGTACCTATAAGAATAGGTGTAAATTCCGGATCAATAGAACCTAACTTGCAAAAACAGTACGGTGTATCCGCCATGGCTATGTATCTGAGCGCTAAAAATCAAATAGAATTATTAGAAGAATTGGGATTCCATGATATTTGCGTGTCCCTAAAAGCTAGCAACGTAAAATTAAGCATAGAAGCATACGAACTATTTTCTCAAAACTACGATTACCCACTCCACGTCGGCATAACAGAAGCCGGTACACTCTACACCGGTGCGGTCAAATCAGCAGTCGGATTGGGAGCAATACTATCAAAAGGAATAGGCGACACAATAAGAGTATCCCTATCCGATCACCCAACCAAAGAAATAGAATGTGCTAAACTTATCCTATCGACCCTAGATTTACGTCGCTTCAACAATGTAAAAATAATCTCATGCCCAACATGTGGACGAACCGAAATAAATTTGATAGAATTGGCGAATAGAATAGAAAATTACACGAAAAATTATAATGTGGATATGAAAGTGGCGGTAATGGGATGCGCCGTAAATGGGCCGGGAGAAGCAAGAGAGGCGGACCTGGGTATAGCCGGAGGAAAAGGGGCCGGGGTTATATTTAGTAAAGGCCAAATAATAAGAAAAGTAGCTGAGGATGATCTTTTTAGTGTGTTTTGTGAAGAATTTCAAAAATTTATCTATCAATAAATTAAGAGGTGAAAAAATGATAAGCATGATAGCAGCAGTAGCTAATAACGGTGTAATCGGAATGGATAACAATTTGCCATGGCGTATAAAAGAAGATCTAGCATTCTTTAAACGGATGACAAAAAATAAAACTGTAATAATGGGCCGAAAAACCTTTGAAAGCATAGGTAAGCCACTCGCTGGTAGAAAAAATGTTGTATTGACTTCGACCGCCAATATTAAGGATACCGAAGTAGTAAATAATTTTACTCAAACTTTAGAGATAGCTAAACTAGACAATGCTTTTATCATTGGAGGAGCAAAAATTTACGAATTATTTTTGCCGTATACAGATGTCTTATACATTACTGAAGTGAATCTAAATGTAGCCGGTGATACACTATTTCCAGAATTTAAACACCTATTCGATTGTATTGAGATTTGGCCCAAAAATGATAAAGATAGCAATATAGATTATAGATTTACAAAATGGATTCGCAGATAGTTGACTGAAAATTCGAAAACAAACTAAGAGGTTAGGAGGGGGCGCCATGTAAATCTTTAATTATTCTTCTAACTTCTATAATACTTAATTTCAGCTTTTGGGCTATTTCATTTTCGTTCATTCCAAGATCTAACAATATTCCTATTTGTCCTTTTCTTTGTCCTTTTCGTTCGGCTGCATCAAGTTCGGATTTGTATATTACTGTATTCTGAATTTGACGTTCATAAATTTTTCTTTCAACATCACTCATTTGTAAAATATTTAATGCTTCATCTACTCTAGACATAATTTTAACTTTAGCATTACTCGTAACTTTACTATTTTTTAGTAAGTATAGCCATTCATCAAAACGAGTTTTTATTTCTCCATTAAATCTATCCGGCAAAATTATATAATACTCTGGAAAAATTGTAGGATCATAGTCTGTATGTGGTGAATAGGTTGCTATAGCCATTTGGTTTGACTCATTTAGCTGAGTGTTAGTTGTAAGTCCTGTAAATTCCATTTTGCCATGATATATGTTATCATAACCTAATCCAAGTTCAAAATACACGATATTAATAGAAATTACTTTTGTTATAGTGGCATATTCTTCACCTAAAGATATGTTTTCTACAATATTTTTACTTGTTCCGTACAACATTCTCTTTAAATAATCTGGTTCTTCATTATTTTGGATCTCAATTATATATCTATTGCCTTGGTTATCTTTTACTAGAATATCAGCTCTATTGAATTTATCAAAAGCAGTATCTTGATTGCTCTCGCTTTCAAGAATTTCTTCTACCTTGATATCCAAATTTGTTAAATCTGAAATAAATGCTTCCAATATATCGAAATTGCTTTTTTTTCTAAGTACTGTTTTTACGGCCCAATCAAATCTTATTAGATGTTTCATTTTAAAGTCCTCCTGCTATACATAATATAGCCTATATTTTACTCTTTCAATTTATTCTGTCAACTCCCTTTATTAGCTTATGATAACACCTTTTAACTTCTCAATCCCTCAACCTTTCAACCTCTTAGTCACTACGTGACAGCTCTCCTAAAAGAAGAGCCTGGGCGGAGAACCTGGGCAGAGAGCCTGGGCGGAGAACCTGGGCAGAGAGCCTGGGCGGAGGACCTGGGCGAAGAGCCTTGGTGGAGAGCCGAATGCGAATGCATAGCTTCTATTATATGGCTACTTCCGCCTTAATGGACTTATGCGGATTATAATCCACTAACTCAAAATCTTCATACTTAAAATCAAATATAGAATCTACTTTTCGTAAAATTTTTAGCTCTGGCAATTTCCTCGGCTCTCTTTTTAACATCCGTTCTACTTGTTCCATATGATTTAAATAAATATGCGCATCTCCTATCGTATGAATAAATTCTCCAACTTTCAACCCGGATACATGAGCAACCATATGCAGCAGCAAAGAATAAGACGCTATATTAAACGGGACACCCAAAAATGTATCAGCAGATCTTTGGTACATTTGACACGATATTCGGCCGTTACATACATAGAATTGAAAAAATATATGACAAGGTGGTAGGGCCATTTTGTCTATTTCCGATGCGTTCCACGCATTCACTATTAACCTTCTGGAATCTGGATTTTCTTTTATTTGCTTCATGACATTTGCTATTTGATCGACTCCATTAAAATCTCTCCATTGTGATCCGTATATCGGTCCTAACTCGCCTTGCTCATCCGCCCATTCATTCCATATATTCACGTTATTTTCTTGCAAATATTTTATATTCGTTTCTCCTCTTAAAAACCACAACAACTCATGAACTACTCCCTTAAAATACGTCCGTTTTAATGTTACCAATGGATATCCTTCGCTTAAGTCAAATCTCATTTGATATCCAAAAATACTTTTTGTTCCTACTCCCGTACGATCTTCTTTTAAATCTCCATCTTCCATTATCTTCTTTACTAATTCCTTATATTGTTTCATCCTTCGCCCTCTCTTCTTCTATGAAATAATTCTGTTGGTTATTTTATTTTGCCAATCTACTCTTTTCGTAAATAATTCCTTGTATTATTTGATTTTGTCCTTCTTTTCTACGATCGAATAATTTTTGGTTAAATTTGACATCGAAGATTATATATTACATTCAAATTACAATATTTGCTTATTTGTTGACTTTTGTTTTTTTGTAGTATATAATTCCAATTAAATTTAGATATCTATATAATTAAAAGTCTATTACACATACATATATATGTCAATTAATTTTATATATCTATAGCATTACAATTTTGCTACAAAAATGGATATTAATCTAAATATCCATTATCTAATATAAAGCATATAAATTTTAGGCGGATTTGAGCAACTAAATTATTTTAGCGATACTTTTTTCCGCTTAACTGAATACATATAAACTTTTAGCAAACTTGGGCAACTAAATTATTTTAGTTACACTTTTTTGCTACTTAATACATATAAACTTTTAGCGGACTTGGGCAACTAAGTTATTTTAGTTACACTGGTTTGCTACTTAATACATATAAACTTTTAGCGGACTTGAGCAACTAAATTATTTTAGTTACACTTTTTTGCTACTGACTGCATAGAAATGTTAAGTGGATTTGGTAGGAACCTTTTTGCTATTTAATGCATCTAAATTTTAAGCGGATGTAGTAGCAAACTTTTTTCCGCTTAATTCATCTAAATTGTAACTGGATTTTGTACACACTTTTTTTCGCTCAATGCATATGAATTTTAAGCGGATTTGCTATCATCAACCAATTTATTTTAGGTATACTTTTTTTTCCGCTTAATACATATAAATATATAAGTCAAACCAAAATCCTTTACATAATCTACAGCTAAATATTTGGACTCGCTTTGATGTTATCAATCGATTGATTTTGTTAAAATTACAAGGAGGATTTCAATCATGAAATTATCAAATAAACTAGCTGCCCTTTTTGCGGCTACTGCTATGACATTTAGTATACCAGCGCAAGCTATTCAATATAGTGCAACCAAAGAACCAATGTCTACTCTAACTAAAGATAACTACAATAAATATTGGTACGTTCAGTTAGATAATTATCAGGCTGAGAACAAAGCTATTAACTTAATTCTCAACAACAATGACTATGATTCTATAGAAAAAACTTTGGCTTTTTCTGTAATAGGTAATGATATTCGATTCGATAAAACTTTTTTTACTGAAACTATCGGTAGTGAACCATTTAGCGATTTGGATATTACTGACTTTTTTATCGATGGAAAAAATTTAACTGAACATACTATTTACGCTTTAGAGGATACTTCTAGAAATAATGATGGTACTAAAAACTTTGTGGGTTATCCGGATGCTTATCCGTCCGATGGCTCTAATCCAGAATTACCTCATAGACTTTTTGTTATCGATGATGACGGTAACTATACTTCTTATGTTTCTTCTTCTTACGCTGCTAAAAAAGGTTATATTAACAACACTCAGGGTGAAACCGGTTTAGAATATAGTCCACCAGCCGACGTAGAAGAAGTGTTCTTATTTGCTCGGGCTTCGGAAACTATGGCTATGGGCCGAGCTATATATTATAAACCGTTAAAAAACGTCTACGTTAATGTTGTCCCTGATTCGGCCGGTAGCAAAACATTAGTAGCTAATTTCCACGACGAAATAGAAGCTATCTACGATCCAGTGGCCGACGGTTTATTGCTAGCTGAATCTGGTGATTTATCCGAACTTCCGAATACAAACAATCCTTATACTAGTGCGTACACTTTTGCTCCGGGCGTAAGTAATCCGTTTGATGCGCAAGTGTATTTAAAAGAATTTACTATTTATCCAGAGGAAACGGATGAACTATTCGTAGAATTTTTCCAAAACTTTAACACTGGCCTAGATTCACGAATGTATATACCGTTAGCATTCTCAGTTACTGGAACTTCTCCTTTTGTCAGCTTGGAAGGTAACAGACTCTATGAGGACAAAATTCTTCTTAGTACCTCTACTACAGTAGATAAGGATGTAATAGACATTGTCTCAAAATCAGAAGGAAAAATTTCAATAAACGGAAACGGAAATCTCGGTGCATTTGAATTTGAAGAAAAACAAGAATATGTTTTTTACGGTGAATTTGCTGCGACCGATGACTGGGAGGATGACTTCGTTATAGATCCAGATAAATCCGGTGACAACGGGACATTCGGTGGTATAACCTTCTTACTTCAGTTAGATGATCCTGAGTTGGAATTTGCTTTAGAAGAAGGCGATAGATTGTGGGATGAAGTAAGTTATGACGCAATCGGCAACGTTATCGACCAAAAAGCGGGCGAATTACAAGAATATATCGAACTAACTGGCGGATTAAGAAGACAAGAAAATTATCTTCAAGTAGAGATATTAGCAGCTGAAGGCAATGAGATGCTCATGAGAATTATTGATACCACCCAAGAATGGGATAAGAGATCATACGAAGGATCAATAATTTTGAAAAACCTTCCAGTTCAAACCGCATCTAGGCATGTTGAATTAACTCCGGGTGACTTAAATTTAAAGATAACCGAAGTGGATGATTTAGAATATCAAGATAGAGGTGGCGATTTAGGGCTATTTGACTTTAACGATGCTAATGCGCTAGAAGAAGAAATAACCATAGCCCAAATAGTAGATGATGAAGTGATCATCAACATTTTAGAGGAAGTAGATTTAGTTGCTGGCCAAGACCCAGACAAAATAAAATTAAGCTTTAGCGAGCTAATTGGTGGAGCCATAGATGTAAGAGACGAATTCTTTTTACGTTTCGTAAACGCTCAGATGACCGAAGATTGGCTAGATCAAGTAAAATTCGAATTCGATCATTATTCTCTAAACAACGATCCGGATTATGACATCCTGTATGAAGATGACAAAGAGTACGTTTTAGATCTCGATGCTCTGTACGATGTTTGTTTAAATGTTGGTATAGTTTCTGGCGACTCCAAAGAGGATAAAGAAGAATCATGGCATGAATTGCTCAGCAATCTAGAATTCGAACTAGAAATTTATGCTAAAGCCGGCGCTAGTGGCTACATGCAACTTATTATAGAAAGTGACAACTTAAAAGATGGCGAAGTTACTTTAAGAATAGGTAGTACGCAGCCATCCTTTAAAGTTACTTATGAACCTGCATATGTGGACGTAACTCAATATGGCCAAGAAGGTGGTAAAATTGTTATTACCGAAACTGATGAGGAAATGTTCAAAGATGGCCAAGAAATCCTATTAGCTATTGAAGAGCTCGGTTTTGACAACGATGTCTTAGACAATGCTGAAATTTACACCGATTATTATTCAGGTCTAGAAGTTAAGGATAGCTTTAAAGACGGTGTCCTAGTTCTAACCATTGATGACGAGTCAGATGATGGGGCCGGATCAATAACAATAGAAGATATACCATACAAACTTTGGGCCGGAACTCCTCGTGGCGCTTATAATTTATATATTGGCGGAAATGCTCTTGCTTTCGGTAATCCTTCTTACGACGATCTTCTTACCGAATCAAAAGACGACGAAGAAGATACTTATTACGAATTTACGGATTCCGCCGACATCACTATAGAAGATTTCTTAACCGTGGCCACCGGTCCACAAGTACAAAAAATCGTTAGCGTCGTCGACTTTAGAACTGGTATCACCACTAAAAATGGAGTGCCCGTTTATATCGATTCTGAACCTTACATCACGCCAGAGGGTTGGTCCATGATCGGCGTTAGAGATTTAGCTACATTGTTCGAAATCCCAGCTGATAAAATTAGTTTCAGTCATGACGATAAAAATGTTCTCAATGTTACCATTATTAAAGGTACCATAGGTGAGCCAGGCTCCACTATCATTACTATGAAAAATGGCTCCAAAATTTTATACGTAAATGGTAATCCGGTTATAATGGGGACTCCTATGGCCATAGGATCCGATAGTAGATCGTATGCGCCGATAAGACCAATAGCAGAAGCGTTGGGATTAACAGTGTCATGGGACTCGCTCTATCAACGTGCTACTTTTTCTAACTAGGTGCTCCGCTCAGGATCTCAGCCAAAGGGTTGATGAAAGGCTCTCCTTCTAGGAGAGCTGTCACGCAGTGACTGAGAGGTTAAAATTAATCAAGCTTACTTTATTACATTGGCTTTGAGTTTTTGTTACATTTCATATTTACAGTTTTAGTTTCATAATTTTTATCATAAATTTAACTGTACAGTTTCTTTTATATTCTTACTTACCTTTTATGCTGTGCAGTTTTAAATATTTTTTTTAGGCTTTACTTTTCTTGTATTTTAATAGTATGAATTTGTTTTAATAACTCTTTTTGTGTACTACAATATAATTTTTATATTACCTGTTACATATATATATATAAGTTAAAGAAAATTCCAATATATACCTTTTGTATTAATTTAAATATTAATATCATCTATTATCGAATTATCTTTAACTTTCTTACTCACACGTTGCTTTATTACAAGGAGGATTTAAAAAATGAAATTACGTCAAAAATTAGCTATGATTCTTGCAGCTACTAGTTTAGCTACTACCGTTCCAGTTACAACCCAAGCTATTCAGTATGCTGTTACTAG
>LNZM01000111.1 GCA_002007295.1 Candidatus Epulonipiscioides saccharophilum
TAATGTACTCTGCAGACATTATCCATTCTTCTATTGTTGCTGCTAATCCTCTCTTTAACAAAATTGGTGTATTAATTTTTCCAAGTTGCTTTAATAAATCGAAGTTTTGCATGTTTCTAGCTCCAACTTGAATGATATCTACACCGTCATTTATAAACGTATCTATCATATCTGTCGACATTATCTCAGTTACAATCGGTAATCCTGTTTCTTCTTTGGCTATTTTTAAAAGTTTTAACCCTTCTAATTCTAATCCTTGGAACGTGTAAGGAGATGTCCTCGGCTTAAAGGCCCCTCCACGTAATGCTGTAGCACCTAATCGTTTTACTTCCCTAGCAATTCCTACAATTTGCTCTTCGCTTTCTACTGAGCATGGCCCGGCTATAAAGGTTAGAGCATTGCCGCCGATTTTAATGTCTCCGACGTTTATAACTGTATCTTCCGCCTGGAATCTACGATTAGCTCTCTTGAACGGTTCTTGGACAATCATAACTTTTTCGACAAGAGGATTAGCTTGCCATTTTTTTCTATCTATTTTTGTAGTATCACCGACCAAGCCTATTGTTGTTATACCTAAACCTTCACTTATATGAGCACTTAAACCGGATATCTCAATATCAGCAACTAAATTATAAACTTCTTGTTTCGATATATTGGATTTTAAAACTATGACCATAGTTGTTTTATCTCCTCACTTTAGTATTATTTTATTTTAGTATAGCATACATATTTTTGCATTTCAAGCAATTTTTACAATTTATTCTTCGATTTTTGGGGAATATAGTCCGACTATAAATGAGTATTGTCATCGATTTTAATATTCCCAAAGTTTATAACAGTATTTTCTATTTTGAATCTACGATTATCTCTATTGAATAAAAGAAAATATAATACCGATATCGCCTTATAAATATACAAATCCTAGAATTATATTCGACGGAAAGTATTGGTATAGAATTTGTAGAAGCAGATAAATGGTTTGCATCATAAAAATTATGTAGTAGGCGTAATAATAAAAAGAAAATACTTTCATTATCAGCAAGAGTATATAAATGTGAAGAATGTGGTTTAGAGATAGACCGAAATTTGAATACAAGTATAAACCGTTCAAATTATAAAGCAAATTAGGATAATTATAATAAATCACAAACACGAGTTATTATAATAAAGTACGAGGCTATCGCTTCAATGCGATAGCCCCTTTGAAATCAATTACTTAGATAAATATCCGCCGTCTACAGGAATAATAGCACCTGTTACATAGTTGGCCGCTTCCGAAGCTAAAAATACTGCAACTCCGCCAATATCAGATGGCTTGCCCCATCTTTCCATCGGTATTCTTGCAAGAATTTGTGAATTTCTTTCAGGATTATTTATTAACGCTACGTTCATTTCTGTATCCATATATCCTGGAGCTATAGCATTAACGTTTACGCCACGACTAGACCATTCGTTAGAAAGCGCTTTAGTTAACTGTGCTACTCCGCCCTTGCTGGCTGAATAAGCTGGTACAGTTTGCCCACCAAAGAAGCTTAGCATAGAAGCCATATTGATGATTTTTCCAGAACCTTGTTTTAACATCTCACGTCCAGCTAATTGACATAACGTAAACACTGCTGTTAAATTAATTTGGATTACGTCTAGCCAATCTTCATATAGGAAGTCTTCACATTTATTTCTGCGTTGTATTCCAGCATTATTTACAAGTATATCTATTTTTCCGCCTAATAGCGATAACGCTTCATTAAAACCTTTCTCTATAGAATCTTTATTGGAAATGTCGCATTCTACACCCCAAACATTATATCCTTTAGATTTAAAGTCTGCTACAGACTTTACTAAGGCTTCTCCAATAGCTATGATACAAACGTCCGCTCCGGCTTCTAATAAAGATGTTGTAATACCAAGTCCTAAACCTTGGCTACCTCCTGTAACTATTGCTTTCTTCCCATTTAAACAAAAAATATTAGACATGATTACCTCCAAGAATTTAATTTTATATTTATTTACTCTATCCATCAGCTTCGCTGCCACCTTCCAAACCTCTCAGTCACTTCGTGACAGCTCTCCTAAAAGGAGAGCCTATGCAGAATGCTTAAGTGCATCGCTTCCCTGCAATGTTTCGAAAACGAAATAGGCTGAGGGGAAATTGCAAGGGGCTGTCGCAAATGAATAAAATCATAAGCAATAAAATGAGCTAACCCTTTTTTGGGCACTCGTTTTTTTATTTTTGTAATTGTTAATGCACAGCACCCTATTTAGAATTTAAATAACACTTTCATTGCTCCCGTACCAGGTGTTAATAGAAGATCGAACCCTTCTTGCGCTTGCTCAACTGGTAAAACATGAGTAACAAGCTTTTCAAATAATGGCTCATCTTTAGCTAGCTCGATAGCTATTTCATAATCCTTGTCACGATAAACTCGAACAAATTCAAATGCCACTTCTTTAAACATTCCTTCATTTACTGGGAACATTGTTGGTGTCTTATATCCTGCTACTATAACTATTTTTCCTCGTACTTTACTAGCTTTAATTAATTGTGCTGCTACTGGCTCAACTCCGGCACAATCGAATACAAAGTCAAATCCATTGCCATTAGTTTTTTCTAATTTTAAGGCTTCTAAATCTAAACCTTTGGCATCTCTCATGTCAAATCCGAAATCTTTGCCCATAGCTAACCTTTTATCGTCGGCTTCAACTATAGTCAAATTAGTACATCCAAATTTTTTCAATACAAATGCTACAGCAATACCAATTGGGCCACCACCATAAACGATAGCATTATCTCCTGGCTTATATCCTGGCTCTCTTACCGAATGCACAGCCACAGCTATAGGCTCTATTAAGGCTCCTAACTCGTCAGACATTTCGTCGCCTAATTCGTATAACTTATGCTCATCTACAACCACGTACTCGGACATAGCTCCATCTCGGTCAATCCCAACAAGTCTTAACGTATTACAAACATGTTGATCTCCCGTATTACATGGTAAACAATCTCCACATGAATATATCGGATTTACTGTAACTTTCGTACCTTTTTTGAATATTTTCCCATCTTCTTCTACAACTCCAGAAAATTCATGTCCAAATACTAGCGGTGCTTTAGCTCTAGGATGAGTACCTTTATAAATTCCTAAATCCCCACCACAAATACCAGCACGATTTACCTTAACTAGGACCTGTCCTTCTTTTGGAACCGGCTTCTCTATTTCAAGTACTTCTAGCTCTTTCGGCCCTTTATACACAATAGCTTTCATAGTTTATAACTCTCCGATCTACTCTTAATTATATTATTTTATTTCTTTCAAAACTCAAAATTTATAATTTTATAATTGATTTATAGGATGTCATATAGGCTCGCCTTTTATAATTCAAAACTCAAAATTTATAATTTTATAATTGATTTATAGGATGCCATATAGACTCGCCTTTTATAATTCAAAGCTCAAAAATTATAATTTATTTATAGGGTACCAAATAGGCTCACCTTTTATAAAGCGACAAGCCTCCTGAGCCACTTTTGTCTTTAACTCTTTTGCTGCTTCTTCTGAATACCAA
>LNZM01000112.1 GCA_002007295.1 Candidatus Epulonipiscioides saccharophilum
TTAATAGATAAAATTTATACACAAGATTTAACATATGAAACTTATACCCAAGCTTTAATAGGTGAAACTAATACACAAGTCTTAATAGATAAAATTTATACACAAGATTTAACATATGAAACTTATATCCAAGCTTTAACCGATGAAACTGATACACAAGCTTTAATAGGTGAAACTAATACACAAGCTTTAATAGGTGAAACTAATACACAAGTCTTAATAGATAAAATTTATACACAAGATTTAACGTATGCAACTTATATGCAAACTTTAACAGATGAAACTAATACACCAGTTTTAATAATTAGAAATAGTGTTGTCGTACAAGCGAAAGGCAAATGGTCAGAGATAAGTACCGTTGATGTTAAAATAAAAATATAATAATTTCAAAAAAATGTAACCAAAATTATGTTAGCAGAATAGTATGCATAAGGATCAGATATGACCTAAAAAAGTGTAATATAAATAATAATCAAACAACTTAGAAAGGGGTTTTGCTAGTGGCAAGAGAAATACTTCAAAATCAAGTTTATGGAGCAAATAGTAATAACTTTACTGGTAAGTCAACTACGGATGTAACTATAATATCAGGGGCAGCGATAGACATAAAACAAACAGTACAAAAAAAATTAGAAAACGGTCATTACGAGGAATTTACACTAGATGGTATAGGGTATTTTACTTCTAACGATGAATTCAGATATGTTATTAAGGTGACAAGCGAAATAGACGATACAATAAGGGATATTAGAATTATGGATGCTGTGCCTAGTGGCTTAAAATTTGAACAAAGTGAGATTACATGTAAAACTATTAGTATCGATGACCCTAACGAGACTAGTGATGTAGAAATTACCTTTGAGACGTTAAAACCAGACGAAAATGAGGTAGACAAATATTGTAAGACAGTTATAGATATTGTACAAATGAAGCAAGGGCAATATTTAGAAATTTATATTCCTGTTACAGTTCCAGTAAGTACAACTCCAAGGCCTGTATTTGGCTCTTCTATCGTTACCCCTGAAATTACACCTACAGAGAATGATTAATTTTATATTTATCTTTGACAATCCCCATGCCTAAAGGCGGAGGATTGTCAATTTGTCCATATAACAGAAAATACTTAGCATTCTCTTTTAGAATAAGAGGAGGATGGCGGTGGGTATTCGCTGATTAAAAAATTTTCGATTATTGCAGAGTTGCTTTATCTTTGATAAAAAACGTTATAGAAATATTAAAAAAGCAAAGAATAAAAGTAAAATAAAAATCCGTCATACCTTCAGCAATAAAGGGTAGCGGATTTTTTTCTTAAATTAATCTAATCTCTAATTTCGTTTAAGGCAAAGAGTAATTTAGATATATTTTCATCTGGAGTAGCCCATGAGGTAACAAATCTAATAACGGCACCATCCGGATGAGGCTCCCAAAACTCGAAGTCAAATTCCGGTTTATTCAATAATGCTTCATGTTGTTTATTGGATACAATAACAAATATTTGGTTAGTTTCTGTTTCGGTTAATAAATTAAAGCCTAAATCTTTTATGCCGGAACTAAGTTTTTTAGCAGCTTGATTAGCATGAGAGGCTAAATCATAGAATAGATTATTTTCGAATAGAGCTTGAAATTGAAGGCCTAATAAGCGACCTTTAGCAAGGAGAGCACCTCTTTGTTTGATGAAATATTTAAAGTCATTTTGTAAAGAGGTGTTAAGTATGACTAAGGCTTCACCAAATAAGGCACCGTTTTTAGTACCACCGAAGTAGAAAGCATCTACGCAATCACATATGTCGGTTATTTCTAAGTCATTATTTTCGCAAGTTAGAGCGACACCAAGTCTGGCTCCATCTAAATATAAAAATAGATCATTTTCTTTAGCAACATCTCGTAGTTCGTATAATTCTTTTTTTGAATAAATTGTGCCATATTCAGTGGAGTTAGAAATATAAATTAGTTTAGGTTTAGTCATGTGAACAGGCATGTGGTTCTTTAAGATAGAACGTACTTGATCAGCATAAATCTTGCCGTTTTTGTTTGGGACAGGTATGATAGCATGACCGGTAGCTTCGATAGCGCCAGTTTCATGTAAATTGATGTGACCAGTATCAGGAGATACGATGCCATGATGTGGACGTAAAAAAGCACTTAGGGCGGTCAGATTGGTCTGCGTACCACCGACGAAGAAATGGACAGAAGCAGTATGAACGCCGATATGATCCAGAATTAATTTTTTAGCCGATTCACAATATTGATCTTCGCCGTAGCCTTTGGATTGTAAGGTGTTAGTGGAATTAATTTTGGCCAAAATAGAGGGGTGAGCACCTTCGCTATAATCGTTTCTAAACATAAAAACCTCCTAGTTTAATTTTTGTGAATAAATTATACTAGAAAATAAAAGATAGATATAGGCTCTTAGGCTCTCCTTCTATGAGAACTGTCAGCGAAGCTGACTGAGAGGTTGGGTGTGGAAGCTTAATTTTTTTCCAATATGACTACATACCTTAATGTTGTAATGGTTAAACTAAAAATAAAAAAAGTAAGGAGAATATAAAATATGAATTATTCTGGAGAAGAAGGGTTACAGTATCACATACAAACGAGAAAAGGGGACGTAGGAAAATATGTAATTTTGCCAGGAGATCCGAAGAGGAGTAAAAAGATAGCAGAATATTTTGACGATGCAAAGCTGGTAGCGGACAACCGAGAATATGTAACTTATACGGGGTATTTAGATGGGGAAAAAGTAAGTGTAACGTCGACGGGAATAGGCGGTCCCTCTGCGTCGATAGCAATGGAGGAGTTAGTAAAGAGTGGAGCGGATACATTTATAAGAGTAGGAACATGCGGTGGAATGCAACTAGATACAATAGGTGGAGACATAGTAATAGCAACGGGAGCAATAAGGATGGAAGGAACGAGCAAAGAGTATGCACCGATAGAGTTTCCGGCGGTAGCAGACTTAGAAATAACGAATGCGTTAGTAAGTTCAGCGAAAAAATTAGGGGCTAAATATCATATAGGGATAGCACAATGTAAGGATGCCTTCTATGGGCAACACAGTCCAGAAAAGATGCCAGTAGGATATGAGTTAGAGAACAAATGGGAAGCGTGGAAAAAGTTAGGAGCAAAAGCATCAGAGATGGAATCAGCGGCATTGTTTATAGTAGCGAGTGCGTTAAAAGTGAGATGCGGTTCTACATTTTTAGTTGTGGCCAACCAAGAAAGAGAAAAAGTGGGCCTAGAAAATCCTATTGTTCATGACATAGATTTAGCCATAAAAGTAGCTATAGAAGGCATTAGAGAATTAATAAGACAAGATAAAGAATAGTCAAAGGGGGTTGTCGCTCCGCAGACTCCAGTTAAGTAGGAACAATGCTTCTAAAGTGAAATACGACAAAAAAAAGTCGTTAAAACGATTTCTTCAAGACTCAGTGTCTCGGATACATGGTACAAGTGTATCTGCATACAAGAGTATATGTCCTGTTGTATGAATGGTCATGACATCTCCTTAGCTAAAGGTTTGACACTCAGAAATGAATTTGTAATTTGTCTTTTAATCACTTTAGAATCCCCCTACTTTAGGCGTGGGGAGCAATTTCGATTTTGAGCGTTTTTTTGCTATTTTTTGAATTTTAGCCTAACCTCTCCGTCAGCTAAAGCTGACACCTCTCCTAGAAGGAGAGGCGGAACGAGGGACCTTTACATTTATTGAATAACAATATTTACAGAATCAGTAGAATATAAACTTTTATCTTTTACGATAATATTTATTCTTCCTGGATTATGTGCTGTTACAATTCCATTGGCCACAGTAGCAATATCTTTTTTAGATGATTTCCAAGTCAGCTCGGAAGTTGACAAACCGGCTAAAAGCAAATAATCTTTCAAATCAATAGAAGATCCCGTTTGAAGAACAATTTCTTTAACGCTATCAATAAATCTTACAGAATCTAAATTTTGTTTCTCACCTACGGTAACGTTTGTGGAGGTCGTCACAAAAAGGTCGTTAGCATTTTTAGTTATTATCGTTGCTACACCGTCCGTTATTGCGGTAACAACACCGTTGTCATCGACGGTAGCTACATATTTATTAGTGCTATAATAGCTAACTTCTTTATTTTCATTTAGAGGTGTTGTTATTGTATCAATGGCTATGGTTTCGCCCACATTTAAATTAATTTGCGTTTGAGCATTCTTAATATTAGTCATCGGTACATGACTAAATTTTGTTTCATACATTGTATTGTAAATTTCTCTTGATGCTTCTACCAACTCCATATAAGGCTGATCAGTTACGTCAACAAAACCAAGGTTAAAGTTTTCACCATCCCATGAACGGCCTAGTATTGGTTCATCGTAGTATTGGAACCAGTGTACACCAACAAATTTTCCACTTTTTAGTGCTGACTCAACGTAGTTTACATAAGCATCCGCTCTACCTTGTTGCGATTCTACAGCCATGGTTGTTGGACTAAAAGGACCCATATCTACAGCTGAAAAACAAAATTCTCCAATGATCATAGGCATATCATACTCTTCGAATTTAAAATTTTCTCTTTGAATATCAATATTGTAATTATTAAAACTTAAAATATCCACATAGTTCGTTGCAGATTTAATTACTTCTATCGGAGTACCCCATTCTGTATTTCTAGAACCTAAATACATTGTTCCTGGCAATAAATCTCTAATCACTTTATTCACCACTTCATAATATTTGTCGGATAAAATGGTTACTACTAAAGAAGCATCGATCGCTGGAATTTTGCCTGTATACGGTTTGCCAAACTCTTCAAAAGATGCGAAGTTTGTTCCCCAGGATTTATTTAGCGCTTCTATTGTTTCGTATTTATCTTCAAATACAGTCATAAAGTGTCTTTTAGCATAAGCTTTTTCATTTGCTATGTCGTCGTCAAAAACTGCATTTACAAGCGGGTTGTTAGCCATGTTATTACCCCACTTATACTCATTATCCACGTACACACCAAAGCAATACGGATCCTTATTTATTCCATATCTTACAGCCTGATCCTTTACAGCAGCAATTGTTGAGGTTTCAAAAAGCGGATCAAATGCATCCGGCACTGTGTCGTATAACCTAACATGTTTTCCACTACTTACAGTCGTCCAGGTAAAAGCTGTATACGGCATTTTATGTTCTTCACCTTTGCCGAAAAACAAACTCGGTTCTGCCCATGCACCAATGGACGTTATCCCCCATGCTTTAAATCTATCAGTAGCCATTTTGCCCCATGCGTTCAACCAATCTGAACCATATTTCTTTTCAAGGTTCATAGAATAAAATGAAAATGATGTACCTCTTGTTTTGCCATAAGGTGGCTGCATACCACTAGCATTTCCATAATGATCTTTGAATTCGCCAGTTCTATCTGGTAACTCTTCGAACATATAATTACGTCCATCTATCCAAGTATCCATCCCATTTTTTCGTACAATACCAAAACCCGTAGCAAAATATGGATAGCCTTCTGGATCTATTAATGTCCATGCTCCATCTATTTTTGTAGGATAAAAATGTCCTGTTGCTTCTTGTTTTAAATCCTCATTTATGTATCCACCGTAAATTGTTCGGTCAGCTCTATTTTCTTGCTCCTTCTTCCATTTTGCTACTTGTTCTTCTTCTGCTAGTTGGACCGCTTTTAATTCTTCATCAGAATGTATTTTGTTGCTCCATTCTTTTGGTGTATATTGTCCGTATTTATCTACTACTCCTGCATAAGTTTCTTCAATATTATATAACGGATTTTCCACTACTCTAAAGTTGTCAAATACAAAATATCCGACAGGTCCGTTTACAGCCCAAGTTAAATTTACACCTGTTATTTGCGCTGGATTATTCATCGTTCCCCATCCTTCACCGGGTATTATTCCATCGAATCCGATAGGGCTAGGTAACGCATCTGCTCCTTTTTGTCTTAAGGATTCATCCATTACACAGTACATCGTTCTTGTTGCTTTCGGCGGAATATTATTCACATACGCTTTAGATCCTCCAGGATACTGCATCGCTAAAGTTAATCTATGTGTTCTATCATTCGGATTTGTTATGTCAAATGCTAACACCATTCTGTTATCACTAAAATCCCATGCTACTCCATCAGCTGGCTTAATCGTTACGGCTGCTGTTCCACCGTCCCTAAACCTAGCCTTTAGTGCTTGTTCACCATCTGTAGCATAAAACGGCTCTATTGTATAATCACTCATATTACTTGCTGTAATTTTTACATTCTCTTTTTCTAAATCTTCAAATGATATCGGCTGGAATGAATGACTTGCTATTTCTTCCGGTGTTACATTTGCTTCTTTAGAATTAGCTTCGGATTCTAATCCCAACACTGGTAACATAGTGCACGCTCCTATTGCAATGATTGCTAGTTTTTTTACTAATTTCATGAGGTCCCCCTAATTTTATTTATCAAACTTTTTACTTTTTCTATACTTATAACATCGGCTATTAAGCAATTATTCTAAACGTAGATATATAATATTCTATTTCCAACTTTTAGTAAATATCCTTTTAATCTCTCAGTCAGTTTCGCTGACAGGGGCTGTCGCCCTTAACCTAAAAATCAGAAAACGTTCACCAAAAGGTGATGCGGGGCGACAACTCCATAAGAACCCCTTAGTTCATCGTCCCCAATCTCTCAGTCAACTATCATTTTACTATTATGCTAATTGAATCCGTTATAAATTTTTCTTTACTCTCAGTTATATAAACGTTAATTCGGCAACCATTGTGAGCGGACAATAACCCATCCTCAACGGTTACTATAGATTTTTTAGAGGATTTCCAAAGTAAATTGTCAGTATCTAATCCGTTCAACACTAAATAATCTTTCAAATCTATCGTGGATCCTGTATAGACGATTAATTCTTTTGCACTATCTTGAAATCTTGCGCTAGGCAAATTATCTTGGTCGCCGACAGTTACGTTGGTCGATGTTTTTACGAATACGTCATTTGCGTTTTTAGTTATTATCGTTGCTACCCCATCCGATACGGCCTGAACAACACCGGACTGATCCACTGTTGCTACATAATTATTAGTGCTGTAATAGCTAACATCGGCGTTCAAATTTTTTGGCGTTGTTATTGTATCTATAGCTATTGACTCACCGACATTTAAATTAATTTGCGTTTGCGTATTCTTTATGTTAGTCATTGGAACAAAATTAAATTTAGTTTCATACATAGTATCATAAAGATATCTAGACGCTTCTACTAACTCTACATAAGGCTGATCGGTTACGTCCACGAAGCCTGCATTATAATTTTCGCCATTCCATGATCGGCCCAAAATAGGTTGGTCGTAATATTGGAACCAGTGAACGCCGATAAACTTACCACTTTTTATTGCAGATTCCACATAATTTATAAATCCATCGGCTCTATCTTGTTGTGTCAGCACATTAGAGGACGTAGGGCTAAATACACCCATATCGGAAGATACGAAGTTAAATTCACCAATTATCATAGGCATATCATATTCTTCGAACTTAAAATTCTCTCTTTGAACATCCACGTTATAATTATTAAAACTTAAGACATCTACATATTTTATTGCGGATTTAATAACTTCGATAGGAGTGCCCCATTCTGTATTTCTAGAACCGAGATACATTGTGCCTGGAAGTAATTCTTCTACAACATCGTGCACGATCTTGTAATATTGCTCAGACAATACAGTCACCACTAATCCGGCATCTTCGGCCGGTATTTTGCCCGTATACGGCTTACCTAATTCTTCAAATGATCCAAAGGACGTAGACCATGCTTTATTTAATTCGTCTATAATTTCATATTTTTCTTCCAACACAACCAACATATGGCGCTTAGCATAAGATTTTTCGTTCGCTACATCATCATCAAAAATTGCGTTTATCAGTGGATTGCTCGCCATATTATTTCCCCATTTGTATTCATTATCTACATATACTCCAAAACAAAATGGATCTTTATGTATGTTATACCTTACTGCTTGATCCTTTATTGCGACTACCGTAGAGGTTTTAAATAGCGGATCAAATGCATCTGGCACACTGTCATACAACCGTACATGTTTTCCAGAGTTTACAGTAGTCCATGTGAACGCTGTATACGGCACTGTATGCTCTGCACCTTTTCCAAAAAATAAATCCGGCTCTGCCCAAGCACCAATGGATGTGATTCCCCATGCTTTAAATCTATCCGTTGCCATTTTACCCCAATCTTTTAGCCAGTCTGAACCATATTTTTTTTCTAGATTCATAGAATAAAACGAAAAACTCATACCACTTTTTTTGCCATATGGCGGTAATAATCCACTTGCATTACCAAAATGCTCGCTAAATTCTCCATTTCTCTCTGGCAGTTCTTCAAACATATAGTTTCGTCCATCCACCCATGTGTCCATACCATTTTTTCGTACTATACCAAATCCTGTGGCAAAATACGGATAGCCTTCTGGATCGATTAATGTCCACATATCATTTATTTTTTTAGCATAAAAATGGCCAGTTGCTTCTTGTTTGTACTCTTCATTTTTATATCCGCCGTAAACTGTTCTATCAGGTCTAGATTCTTGTTCGGCCTTCCATTTTGCTACTTGTTCTTCTTCAGCTAACTGGGCCACCTTTAATTCTTCATCCGAATGAATTTTGTTGTACCATTCTTTAGTTGCTAACTGTCCGTATTTATCAACTATATCTGAATAGGTTGCTTCTAAATTATAGATCGGATTTTCTACTACTCGGAAATTATCAAATACAAAATAGCCTACTGGTCCGTTTACACCCCAACCTAAAGTTATACCGGTTATTTCGCTAGCATCGTTTAATTTTCCCCATCCATTTCCAGGTATTATCCCATTTTCTCCCTGTATAGGGCTTGGTAATGCTTTTGCTCCTTGCTGTCTTAAGCTTTCATCCAATACGCAATATACTGTATTTGTTGTTTCGGCTGGGACCGGACTCATGTAAGCTACAGATCCGCCTGGACTGTTTACTGTGATCGTTAATCTGTGACCTGTATCATTCGGATTTATAACGTCAAACGCTAAAATCATTCTGCTATCACTGAAATCCCATGCTTTTCCATCTGCCGGCTTGATCGATAGAGAATTGTATCCTCCTTCTACATATCTTGTCTTTAAGGCCTGTTCTCCTTCTGTCGCATAAAATGGCTCGATACTATATTCTCCATAACCACCCATCGAAATTGCTACATTCTCTTCTTCTATATTTTCAAACGAAATCGGTTGGAATGAATGTGCCTCTATTTCTTGTGCTGTCACATTTGCATTTTTCGGATCTATTACCTCTTCTTCGGCCAAAATCGTACCCGATATAGTTGCCACAGTAAATAACAGTATCCCTAATTTATTTGCTAGTTTCATAATTTTCTCCTTTTTTGTATCATAACCAATAATCGATTATCCTGATATCATAACACATCTTGCTAAAAAAATTATTTATGTACTACTAGTTTGTCTATTTAATTATTACGCTTTTCTAATTATGTTTATTCATATTTTTCATATTTATTTTTACCAGATAAGTCGTAAAGCCCCTAGCTTTAGCTATGTGAATATAATGTCAAGTGCATCGCTTAGCTACACTGTTTTGAAAGTAAACTGAAGGGCGCACCGTAAAGAAACAGAATAAAAATCAATTGCAGGTGCTTCCTTTCCAGCGAAGCTGACTGAAAGGTTCAGGACAAACGCATGTATGTATTTTTTACTAAAAATACCCCTTTCGCTGATCCCATTATTTAATGGCTGGATTTCGAAGTTTTTTTCTATCCGTCAGTCAGCTCTTCGATTTGCTGAGTCTACGAGCAAACCCCTTTTGCTAGAAACAAAGTTTGGCACTTTAATGCGACAATCCCCTGGTTGGATAGCCTATTGAATATGCATAGCTTCTATATCATGGCTGGATTTCGAAGTCTTTTTCTATCCGTCAGTCGGCTCTTCGATTTGCTGAGTCTACGAGCAAGCCTCTTTTGCTCATACATGGGAACTTAAGAACATTAACTTTTGGTGAAGCTGACTGAAGGGTTCTTATAGTGAGCTCCGTACTTTGCATGCTAAGATTAATAACAAAAACTTTTATGCACGCTTTCTCCCTCCGTCAGCTTACGCTGACACCTCCCCCGCAATTTTGTGCCAGCTCTCCTTCCAGAAATAAGATTCTTAAGTTCCCGCCTATGCCCTTTTGCTAGAAACAAAGTTTGTCAATTTAATGTGACAATCCCCTAGTTAGATAGCCTATTGAATATGCATAGCTTCTATATCATGGCTGGATTTCGAAGTCTTTTTCTATCCGTCAGTCAGCTCTTCGACTTACTTTTTATTCTATAACTAAATTTAAGCTATCTGTAGCAAATCCATTTTTCTCACTTACAACAATATTAACTCTGCCCGGACTATGAGCTATCACTACACCATCGGCCACGGTAGCGATTGTCTTTTGTGAAGATTTCCAGACTAAATTTTGTGGAAGAACACTATCTGGAACCAAATTTTGTATCAAATTAATTTTAGCACCGACCTGAACATTAATTTGAGGATATATAAAGCAAACATTTGGTAAGCATGGAGCTTTACCAACAGATATATTAGTTGTTGTCAGGACAAAAAGGTCATTAATATTTTTCGTAATTATAGTAGCTACCCCATCCTTTAAGGCTGTGACAGTACCGAATTGATCGATAGTAGCAACATATTTATTAGTGCTATAGTAAGAGAGTTGTTGGTTCAAGTTTAATGGATGTGTCACGCTTTCTATTTTGGCCGTTTCACCCACGTTAAGAAATATTTGCTGCTGAACATTTCTTACGTTAAACATGGATTGTTGATTAAACTTGGTCGCATACATTGTGTTATACAATTCTCTTGAGGCTTCAATTAATTCTGGATAATATTGATCGGTTACATCAACAAAGCCCCAACCAAAATTTTCACCATCCCATGAACGGCCCAAAACAGGTTCATCATAATATTGAAACCAGTTTACCCCAACAAATTTGCCGGATTTTAATGCTGATTCTACATAGTTCACATAGGCTCTTGCACGATCTTGTTGAGTCGCTACAGACATACTTGTATAACTAAAAGGGCCGCAATCATCCGCCGAAAAGCTGAATTCACCAATAATCATTGGTAAATCGTATTCTTCATACTTAAAGTTCTCACGCTGCACGTCAAAATTATAATTGTTAAAACTTAGTATATCCACATATTTTATTGCTGCTTGAATTACTTCTCTCGGCGTGCCCCATTCAGTGTTTCTAGAACCTAGATACATAACTCCTGGCAAATATTGTCTCACAGTTTTTTCTACTATTTCATAATACTTATCAGCCAAAGTGCTAATTACTAAAGAAGCTACATCCTCGGGGATAAATCCAATATATGGTTCTGACAATTCTTTAAAGAACGCAAAATTAGTATGCCAGCTTTTGTTTAAGTGTTCTATGGTTTGATATTTTTCTTTTAGGATGTCCATAACTCGGCGCTTAGCATAAGCTTTTTCATTGGCTGTATCGTATTTAAATACGGATTTAACTAAAGGGTTATCGAACAGAGTTCTGCCCCAAATATATTCATTATCAATATAAACGCCAAAGCAATACGGATCTTCATCTATTCTAAACTTTACGGCTTGTTCTTTTACAGCCTTCTCCACTGAATTGATAAATTCGGGATCAAATGCGTCCGGCACAGTGTCATGTAGCTTTTCATGTTTTCCGTCACCACCCGTTGTCCAAATAAAAGCAGTGTATGGTGTATTATGCTCTAAACCCTTACCAAAAAATAACTCTGGCTCCGCCCATGCACCTAAAGAATTAATGCCCCATGCTTTGAATCGGTCTATTGACATTTTGGCCCATTTATCCAACCAATCTTTGCCGTATTTTTTTTGTAAATTCATTGAATAAAATGAGAATGTTTCACCGACAGTTTCCCCGTATGGTGGTTGCACACCAGATACTGTTGCGTAATGTTCTTTAAACTCTCCATTTTTGTCTGGTAATTCTTCAAACATATATCTTCGCCCATCAATCCAGGTGTCCATCCCACTTTTTCTTACTATATCGAAGCCTATAGCAAAATACGGATATCCTTCTGGATCTATTAAGTTCCACTTGTTATCAATTTTTTTGGTATAAAAACGACCTGTTGCTGCTTGTTTTAAACTCTCTTCTTTGTATCCACCGTAAATAGTTCTATCATCCCGTTTTGCTTGCTCTTCTTTCCATTTTACTACTAGCCTTTCTTCGGCTAACTGAGCTGATTTCAACTCTTCATCGGTATGAATCTTGCCCGGCCATTCTCGAGCAGAATATTGTCCATATTTATCCACAATACCTTTGTAAACCTGATCTATATTATATATTGGATTTTCTACTAATCTAAAATTTTCAAATATAAAATATCCTACTGGTCCATTCATACCAGCTTGTAAATCAATAGATAAAATTTCACTCGGTTTATTAACTTCTCCCCAGCCTTCGCCCAAAATTAAGCTCTCGAAACCTATAGGGCTAGGTAAAAAGTCCGTACCTTTTTCTCTTAAACTTTCATCTATTACGCAATACATAGTTTTCTTCGACTGCGCCGGTATTGGATTGACATAGCCTCTCATTCCGAGTTTATCATGTATGCATGTGATAAGGCGGTGGGTCACATTATTTGGGTTTGTAACGTCAAAAGCCAATACAATTCTATTGTCACTTAAATCCCATGGTTGACCATCTAAAGGCTCAACGGTAATGGATGCATTTCCGCTATCTATAAATCTAGTTTTTAATACTTTTTTAGTGTTTGAGTCGCAACTTGGTTCTATGCTATAATCCATTAATTTTGTAGCTGATAATTTTATATTCTCTTTTTTTAAATTTTCGAACATTATCGGTTTAAAAGAATTTTTTGCTATTTTTTCTGCAATTGTTTCGTCATCATTACATTGTAATCCGCTTTTATACTCTTCTGATACTTTCATATTAAAGGGCCTCCTAAAATTTTTTAAGAATAAATTAATAATGCAGCAATCGTTTTTATTTTTTGCGACTACTGCATTTTTTATTCCGCACGGTACTCTTCGACCTCTTTCGAGTCTTATTTGCTCAAGCAATATATTTTGAATTTTCACAAAAAACAATTAGTTAAAGTAACCAGTCAAAATGGTGAAAATTTTAACTTTAATTAGTTAAAGTAACTAGTGAAATTAGCGAATTTTTTATTTTTAATTAATTAAATCAACCAATTGTATTAAAATCTAAGTCTAAGTGTGCAACTCGATCCATCGGTCAATACTAAGCTCATATTTATTATAATTTAAATTTGAAAATTCGTGTTTATCCAAAAAAATACGAAGTGATAGCACGATAAGCCCCCCAACCTCTCAGTCTATTTCACTACGTTACGTCCCTTTGGCAACTTTTGCAAAATTGCGGAGAAACTAGCGTATCTTCAATTATTTTTGGAATTATTAATGAGACAGCCCTCTTTTTTAGTATCCTAATAACCAAGTTTGAACTTTCATGTTAAAGGACTTCCTAA
Organism: Candidatus Epulonipiscioides saccharophilum; assembly: GCA_002007295.1. Taxonomy (GTDB): domain Bacteria; phylum Bacillota; class Clostridia; order Lachnospirales; family Cellulosilyticaceae; genus Epulonipiscioides; species Epulonipiscioides saccharophilum. The sequence continues at coordinate 13,559 of LNZM01000112.1, forward strand.
ATTTTCAAGAATAAATTAATAATGCAACAATCGTTTTTATTTTTTGCGACTACTGCATTTTTTATTCCGAACGGTACTTTTCGACCTCTTTCGAGTCTTATTTGCTCAAGTAATATATTTTGAATTTTCACAAAAAACAATTAGTTAAAGTAACCAGTCAAAATGGTGAAATTTTTAACTTTAATTAGTTAAAGTAACTAGTGAAATTAGCAAAATTTTTATTTTTAATTAGTTAAATCAACCAATTGTATTAAAATCTAAGTCTAAGTGTGCAACTCGATCCATCGGTCAATACTAAGCTCATATTTATTATAATTTAAATTTGAAAATTCGTGTTTATCCGAAAAAAATACGAAGCAACAGCACATTGTGGATAAACTAGCGTGCCTTCAATTATTTTTGAAATTGTTAATGTGACAGCCCCTTTTTTTAGTATCCTATAACCAAGTTTAAGCTTTCATATTAAAGGGTCTCCTAAATTTTCAAGAATAAATTAATAATG
>LNZM01000113.1 GCA_002007295.1 Candidatus Epulonipiscioides saccharophilum
CAATTAATAATATCGGCCATTCACCAAAACCTAAGCCTTCAAGAAACGTTGCGCCTAAGTACGTGATATATGTTCCAACATTTGACTTGCTTAATAAAGCAAGAAAATTATAGCAGAAAAATGTTAATACAAGGACATATCCCATGCTAGAAACTTGCCTGGAAAGACCCGAAATAACAGTTTGAGAATTAGTATATTTTTTAATTGCTATACCGTAGAATAAACCGGGCATAAAAAATATGATTGTAATCATCAATATAATGTTATTTGTGAACGGTGTTATAATTTTGCCATTTACATCGGTATAAGCAGCTAATGGACCAAAGTATAAAGCAGCAACGATAGCGATGCCGAAAACAAAGCCGACACAAGCAGAGATGAGCGCCCTATTTTCTTCGGGGCTAACAACAAACTCTTCTAGATCTATGTCATCCGGTATAATATAAGACTGCTTTTCAAGTTTTGGTGCAACAATTTTGGTTGTAACCCATGCACCCACAATAGTGAGAAGAAAAGTCGATGCAAAAATGAAATAATAGTTCATATAAGGAATAGATAGCGGTGTCCCTTTAGCTGATAAAAACGGAATGTTTTGGCTAGCAGCGAATATTGCAGCATTGGATCCAACAATAATATCGCTAGGAGTTGCAGGTATAAGGTTCGCACTAAATCCGGCCGATACACCAGCAAAAGCAGCGGCCATACCGATTAACGGATTTTTCTTTATTCCAGCATATAGCAATCCGGCTAATGGAATAAGGATGATATAACCAGCATCGGATGCTACATTACTCATAATTCCTAAAAATACTAATAACATTGGTAGCCATTTGTCAGATACCTTCATGCTTAGTCTCTTAATTAAGGTTCCTAATAATCCGGAGTCTTCAGCAATACCAACACCGAACATTACGATTAAGATTAGCCCTAGTACTCCGTTTCCGAACGCTAACCAGTTTGTCAATAATGCGTTGTTAAAAATCCAACGGACATTTTCTAACTCTGCCATGTTATTGATTGAAAACTCTACCACTTCTCCATCAACTATTTGTGTCCCAAAAGTTAAGCCACCCAAAAAGATTGATACTAAGAAAGTAATAACATAAAGCATCATGAAAATAACAGCTGGATCAGGAATTTTTCTGCCGATTGTTTCTATCATAGAAAATTCTGTGCCATCTTTCTTTTTCATTACAATTTTCCTCCTTCGCAAATTTTTAAAATTATAAGATATAGTCTACACCGAAGAAATGAAAATTATGATAATAAATGAGGTTTATTTTTTGTATGAGGTTAGGAGATATTCATATTGAGTAAAATTGTATTTTTTAGTTTGCCAATAAATTAGCTTTATTTTTAATATGATATGTGATACAATGAATGTAGTTCCTTAGTATAACGAAATGACTGAAAACTTGAGAATAAAAGGAGGTATTTTATATTGAGTAAAATTGTATTTTTTAGTTTGCCAGCACATGGGCATGTTAATCCAACGCTTAGTTTAGTGAGTCAATTAGTAAAAAATGGGCATGAAATTATGTATTATTGTTTTGATGCTTTTAAAGATAAAATAGAACAAACCGGTGCCAAATATATTAGTTGCGATGATTATTTACCGATACATATGTTTGAAGAAGCAACGACCAACTTGCCTCATATTTTAGCGATACCAAACATGCTTATGTATGTAACCGCTAACATGCAGTCTAAATGTTTAGCGGAAATTACGGATTTTAATCCGGACTGCATTATTCATGATTCGTTAGCATTGTGGGGTCGACTTTATGCTGAGAAGTTGGGGATATTACCTATTTCTTCAACGACGACTTTTATATTTAATAAAGCAATGTCTAAAAGGATTCCTCTACCTTTAAAATATTTATTAGCTGTGATCCCACCAACAATACCGAGCATTCCAAAATATTTGAAATTAACTAAACAATTAAGCAAAGATTTTGAATATGGTTCTTTGATGGATATGATCATGGCCAAAGAAGATGAATATACAATAACTTATACCAGCCAATTATTACAGTCGTATTTAGAACCGAATCCAAAAACAAAATTTGTAGGTACGATGATCGATACTTCGGATATACCAGTCGAAAAGAATAATAAACCGAAGAACATATACATATCGTTAGGCACGATAAACAATCAGAATAAAAAGTTTTATAAAAATTGTTTTGAAGCCCTGAAAAACTACGAAGCTAACATAACCATGTCGGTGGGAAAAGAAACGGATATATCTAGCCTAGGCGAAATACCTAGCAATTTCAATGTACAAAATTTTGTAAATCAACTGGAAGTGTTAAAAACAACGGATATATTTTTAACCCATGGTGGAATGAATAGCGTAAACGAAGGCTTAGCTAATGGGATACCGTTAGTAGTATTTCCTCAGCAACCCGAACAAACATTGGTAGCTACTCAAGTTGAAACTTTTGGGGCGGGCATTAGATTAAAAAAATCATCTATAAAAGAAATACTTGTATGTATAAATGAAATTATGGATAACAAAAAGTATGAGGAAAAAGCACGCATAATTTCTCAAGAATTTAAAGATCTCGGCGGTGCAACTTCAGCTGTCCAATTTATTGAGGATATATTGAACAATAATTTATAGAAAATTTTTTATAGGGGCATAGGCGGGAACTTAAGAATCTTAGTCACAAAATTGCGGGGAAATGGTGCCCTCTTCGTCTTCGCAACATTGCGAGGCTGACGGAGGGAGAAAGCGGCCTGTAAGTTTCCACTAGTTTCAAGGGAAGTGGCCCTGCTCCACTTCCAGGGGAGCTGTCAGCGCAAGCTGACTGAGGGGTTCTACAAATTGTACTTACTTCGTTTTAATTTTTTATGGAGTGTGTTCCTTCATTAACCAATCCTTAATATAGAAGGTAAGCATTTATTTTTGGCTGGAATCTATTTATTAATCCACATGACATAGAAATATGGAACGCTCATTTTTTAGGAGCAATCCTATAAATGTAATATAAGAACAATATTATACTGATAGGTTAAACCTCTCAGTCAGCTTTGCTGATAGCTCATAACCTCTCAGTCAGCTAATGTTGACGGCTCCTCTACTCCTTGACAATAATATAAAAAATAAATATAAATATAACGTAAGTTCTCAAAGCTCCACTTTTAAATGATAGAGGAGTAGTGAGCCAAATTAATTTAAGGAGAATAGAAATGGAATATATAAAATTATCGAATGGAATAAAAATGCCGAAGTTTGGATTAGGGACATATCTATCTAAAGGAGAAGAAGGGATAGAAGCGATAAAGGAAGCGATAAAGCTAGGATATCCGATGATAGACACAGCGAGAGTATACAAAAACGAGCAAGAAATAAGAGAAGCGCTCGAAATAACAGGCATTCAACGTGAAAACATATGGATAACATCGAAAGCATGGACAAAAGATTTTGGAGACATAAGAGCAGAAGTAGTCCGAGCATTAGAAGCGATGGGCGTAAAATACTTTAATCTATATCTACTACATTGGCCAAAAACATACGTAGAGAATGCTGATGCATGGAAGCAAATGGAACAAATTTATGAAGAAGGTTTAGTACGGGCTATTGGGGTGTCAAATTTTCAAATACATCACTTAGACAGATTGTTAAAGACAGCAAAAATTAAGCCGATGATAAATCAAGTAGAAGCGCATCCGAATTTACCGCAATATAATTTACAAGAATATTGTGAGCAGTTCAATTGTCATTTGGAAGCATACGGATCGTTTATGAATAATGAAGGTAAGGATATGCCCGAGTTAGTGGAGATAGCACAAAAGCATGACTGTTCTATATATGATGTAACGCTAGCATGGCTAATGCAAAGAGGAATAGCGGTAATTCCAAAAAGTGTAACCAAGTCTAGAATAGCTAGTAACATGAATGCTTTAAATATAAAATTAGATGATGAGGACATGGAATTAATAAAGAGGTGTAATCAAGCGAAAAGATATTATCCATGTCCAGATAATCATAGTTTTTAGCCAAGGCTCCCCGACTTGGGGGCTGTCGCATTAACTTCAAAAACGAAGAATTATATTCAGTTTCCGTCATCTAATAACAACTCTCGGCGACAGCTTCCCTAGAAAATAAAATTGCGGGGAAGCGGGACCTCCCTCCGGGAGGGGGTAGGGGGGAGAAAGCGTGCATACAAAATTTTGTTGCTTTCAAGTAAATTATAAATTTTGCAAGTTTGTATCGTTTTCATGTCATTTAGAATTTAATTGCGACAGCCCCTGTCAGCGAAGCTGACTGAGAGGTTCTCATGGAGTTGTCACCTAAAATAAAAATTCACTAACAATCTTTTCGGCTATTTGAATACCATCTACGGCGGCCGACATAATGCCACCAGCATAGCCTGCGCCTTCGCCGGCTGGATAGATTCCTTTTATATTGCTTTCAAAATTGCTATCTCTAACTATTTTTATGGGCGACGAACTCCTTGTTTCAAATCCCGTTATTATAGCATCTTTGTGATCAAAATTCTCTATTATTTTCCCAAAATGAACTATTGCATCACTCAAGATTGTAGCTATATCATCTGGCAAATACTTTCGTAAATTAACCATAGTTACGTTTGGCTTATAAGTTGGTTTCACAATCCCAACTTCAACTGTGGGAACGTTGTTTAGGAAATCTTCTACTCTCTGAATTGGGGCATTATAATTTTTCCCTGCTATATCGAACGCTAAGGATTCTAACTTTTCTTGCAAATAAATTCCTTCTAATACGTCGTCAGACTTTAAGTCTTCTTTGGTAATATTTATAAGCAATGCGCTGTTAGCATTTTGGCCATCTCGAGAATAATAGCTCATGCCGTTTGTTGCTACTTTTTCGGATTCGGAACTTGCCCCAACTACATAACCACCAGGACACATACAGAAACTGTATACTTTTCGATTATCTCCAGCGTCGTACACTAATTTATAATCTGCAACATCTAAATTCGGATGAGGATAATATTGGCCATACTGAGAAGAATTGATCCATTCTTGAAGGTGTTCTATTCGAATACCCATGGAGAAGATTTTTTGTTCCATTTTAAGAGGAGTATCTTTCAACATTTTGAAGGTATCCCGAGCGCTATGCCCCAAAGCTAGGACGCAAACCGTGGTCGGGATATCCTCTGTAGTATTGTCTAGAAGAGACTCGACTGTTATGGATTGTAGCTTGTTATTTATTATATTTAAATCAATTAGTTTTGTGTTAAATCTAAAGGTTCCGCCGAGCCGTTCAATTTCTTTGCGCATTTCTATGATGACGTTTCTAAGAAGGTCGGTCCCTATATGTGGCTTATTTTTGTATAGTATATTATCTGGTGCACCAAATTTTATAAACTCTTCCAATACTTTGCGACATCTAACATTTTTAATTTGGGTAGTTAGCTTGCCATCCGAAAATGTGCCAGCACCACCTTCGCCAAATTGAACGTTAGAATTTAGATTTAGGATACGATGATTCCAAAAGTTTTCTACATCCTGAATCCGGATTTCTACCGGTTTACCTCTTTCGATTATTAATGGTTGATAACCCATTTCGGCTAAAATTAAGGCGGTGAATAATCCACATGGCCCGGCCCCGATTATAGTTGGTCGACCCTTTAATGCTTTCTCACCCTTAATCGGATATTTATACGGCATTACATCGGATTGTGCAAGTTTTCTGGTTTTGATTAAATATTTATCCTTCTTAGTTTGAACATCTAAGGTATAAATAATTTTTATATCGTCCTTTCTAGCATCGATAGATTTACGAACTATTTTGTAATTTAAGATATTTAAAGGATTGGTGTGACAACGTTTGGCGATCTTTTCTAGTAGTAGATCTTCCGATTCATCTAAGGTAAGACGTATATTATTTATTCTAATCATGGTATTTTAAACTCCTAATTGTTATTATTTATCAATATTTATTTTGTACTAACATTGTAGCAATGGCCCAAAGCCTCTTGTAGGCATGGGCGGGAACTTAAGACGTAACAAAAATTTGTATGCATGCTGGATCCCTCCCTTAAGTTCCCATGTATGGGGTCTGGCCCCTGGTAATTTTGAATGAGAAACTTTTTATTTATCAATATTTTGTGCTAATGTTGCAGCACAGGACCAAGCCCACTGCAGGTTATAGCCACCGCAATCGCCATCGACATCGAGTACTTCACCGGTAAAATATAGACCGGGTATTTTTTTTGACTGCATAGAATTTAAGTTGATATCTGCTAAACTTACGCCGCCGACAGTTGCTTGTGCGAACTTAAAAGGTCTGGTCCCGGTAATCTTGAATGAGAAGGCTTTTATTGTTTGGGCCAGAGTTTCTACTTCAGAATACTCTAGAGTGTTCACCGGACGATTTAGTTTACCTATATTGCTATATTTTACTATGGCTATTCCTACCTTCTTGTTAAGCCAACCTAAAAATAATTCTTCCAAATTATAATGAGGATTATTTGTTATCCGATTATATATCATGCCGATTACATTTTCTATATTTTGTTTATGGGCCAAATCCAATGCTAATTCATCAGCCTTGGATGTAGCAAAATCTCGGCTTACATTGAATATAGCAGGGCCGGATAATCCATCTTCAGTGAAAAGCACTTCGCCATATTCTTCTCGCTGTGAATTGGTTGTTACTTTGGCCTTAATTCTGGTTCCCTGAAGCATTTTGCAGTACGCCGATGTGGATTTGATGTGAACTAAGGTTGGTTTTAGGGCTTCTATTTTATGACCTAATTTTTCTAAAATTTTGTAAATTTCTCCTGTATGTCCGCCCGCAAGTCCTCCTGTAGCAATTATTACTTTATTGCTAACAAAAGTTTTTTGACCATCGTTATTTTGAGCTTTACTAGCATTGCTAACAAAAGTTTTTTGATTCTCATGGTTTTGCGTCTTACTATATAATGTAAACATACCATTTTTATATTCTATATTATTAATGTTTATATTCGTAATTACGTTGATTCGAAGTCTGTCCATTTCTAGCCGGAGTACGTCCAATATGCTACTAGCTTGTTCAGAGGCTGGAAAAACTTTGTTATTTTCTATTAATTCTACGATTCCTAGACTATTAAAAAATTTAATTGTATCCGTAGAACCGAAATTAGATATAGGGTTGAAAAAATTTTGCTTGTAGTTTGAATGAAAATTTTGTGGTGATATATTGAGATTCGTAAAATTGCAACGTCCATTTCCTGTAGCTAATATTTTTCGACCAATCTTTTCGTTTTTTTCTAAGATTGTTATATCATTAAAACCTTTTCGAGCTAAGAATATAGCCGTCAATATTCCAGACGCACCACCGCCGACGATGATTATATTTATAGTGATCCCCTCCTGAGTTTGTAGAGTTAATAAGAATTGAACCGTTTTTTTATTCGCTTAAATTTTCTAACATCCGTTCAATATAATATGGATCTTTTTCCAATTTTGCTTTTTCTCCTTCTGTGACTGTTATAACACCATGAGATAGAAGCGTGTTTTCATAACTAGAAAAGTTATCTGAAGTAAGCCCTAATTTTTGAAAAGTGTTATTGATTTTGATGCCAACCTCATTGTCTACTATTGCCAAATAGTATATAGCAGAATTAGGTTGAACTGTAATATTTTTCACTAAAACAACCTTTTCTGGAGTAAATTCTATGACATGGTAGTTTAAGTATAAGGCCTCTAAATCTTGCTTAGAATAACCTATTAAAGAGTAGGAATTTAGTTCTTGGGTAGACACAATATTGCCATTTTGGTCTATCGCTAACTGCAAAACTTGAGTATTTGGCAGGACAGTAGATGTTATATCTACGGAGTGACCGAGAAACGGCTCAGTCGTTGTGGGCAATGGATTTGGGTTACTGTGATTGAGCTTTAGCCATTGTGGAATCAGCTTATCAAAGGACAATTTATTTGCGTTTGAAAAGGATATGCAAAAAACAAGGCACCCAAGTATAAAAAGCCAATAAAGAAATTTCATTGCAGAAAAACCTCCTTAAATTTTTATAATAAAGATTATTACCAATTTCTTGAAGTTTTACACATTTCTCGATTATATTTGTACATTTCTCTTGAATACTTTTATTTGCATTTACATAATAATTAAGGAGATGAATTTTTATTTACAAATTAGGAGGATGATATGAATAGTTTAGGCAATATCAACCATGTATTTGCAAGTAGCAATACTCACGATGGCATACATTCGTTACTAAACGATAAGTTAAGTCATTCAGATGCTTCAAAGTTATATGTAATAAAAGGATCAGTAGGTACTGGAAAATCTTCATTTCTACAACGTTTGGGTACCTTTTTGGCTGATTCCGGATATGACGTAACATTTTATCATAATACCATAAATAGCTCTTTATTAGATGGGATCTATGTTCCCTGTTCTGACAGATTAATTATAACTACTGATAAAATGAATGAACTAGATAGTAAAGTGTTGCGAAACCATTTAATTGATTTTGACCTGCTCCTTGATATTGATAAAATATCTGATAATAATGAAATTGTGTCAGAACAGGAAGATACAGTAACAAGAAACTTAGAAAAGTCTAAATTTTATTTAAAAAGCGCTCAAGCCATCTATAATTCATACATCTATACAACGCAAGTTGGCCTATTAGAAGGTGCCAAAGTGAAATACGAAAATGCACGTATTAAAAATGTATTTCAGATAGCAAAAGAAAAAGATGGCCATGGAAGTGGAATGCCATCTTATCTGTATAGTTATGCACTAACAAGTGATGGTATAGTAGATTATATCCATACATTAATAGGTGAGAGTAAGACAATATATTTGATTAAAGAAAATATGGTATGCCAGTCAAAAGATTTGATGAGGAAATTGCATGACTTATTTTTAGAGCATAACTATGACATAGTGTGTTCTATCTCACCATTTGATGAGCAAAAGATAGAAGATATAATAATACCGGAATTATCGTTTGCAATAACGGTTAGTAATTTATTTAGGAAGCCAAAAATTTTTCCAACTGATATTTTTGATTTCGACCATTGTGTAGACTATGAAGCCTTGGTACCAATATCAGTGGAATCGGACAATGATTTTGATTTATTTTTATCGTTACTAGATAAAGCATACAATGCGATGAACAATGCTAACAAAGGGTTAACAAACATGAAGGCGTTTTATGCTAAACATATGAATTTTGCGCAAGTGGATGTGTTATTCAAACAATTATCACAAGATTTAGTATTTCAATAAATTAAAGAACGCCCTTTTAACGCCCTTTTTTTGAGAATTATTTTACTCTTCAAATTTAGCAGTTCGGATCATTAACTCTTTAATTTCTTTTCTAACGGAAAAGTTTTCAAAAAGACTGAGAGGTTCTTATGGAGTTGTCGCCCCTAGTTACTCTTCGAATTTAGCAGTTCGGCGCATTAATTTTTTAATTTCTTTTCTAACGGAAGAATCTTCAAAAAGACTTCGATAAATGGCTTCAGTGATAGGCATTTCAATATTATAGAGACGACTAAGACGATAAGCGGCTTGAGTGGCGGGAATACCTTCTACGACCATGTTAACTTTTTGGATAGTCTCATCCAAGGTATAACCTTTAGCAATGAGTTCACCAGCTCGACGATTTCGACTATGGCCACTCGTGCATGTCACTATTAAGTCGCCCATTCCGGATAATCCATGAAGAGTGGATATAGAAGCGCCTAGGGCCGTGGCTAATCTAGAGATTTCAGCAACGCCACGGGTGATAAGAGCCGCTTTTGTATTGTCTCCATAACCTAATCCTTCGATAGCTCCAGCTGCTAAAGCAATGATATTTTTTAAAGCGCCACCCAGTTCAACGCCAATAATATCTTCGTTAATATAAAGTCTGAAATAAGGCGTGGTGAAAATATCCTGAATAAGCGTAGCAGAATCGAGGTTTAAGGAGCTAACAACAACTGTCGTAGGCATATGCCTAGCAACCTCTTCGGCATGGCTTGGACCGGATAAAACCACTACAGGATTAGGCAATTCGGAACCAATAACCTCGGATAAGCGCAACAACGATTCGGCCTCAAGACCTTTAGCCACGTTAACAACGATAGTATCGCTGTTTAAAAAAGGAGCCATTTTCTGTGCGGTAGATCTTATAGCGAAAGAAGGGACGGCCATAACAACAACTTTAGAATCTGATAAAGCCTCTTCCAAATTAGATGTTATATATATTTCAATTGGGATTTTAATACCTGGAAAACAGCGTTTATTTTCTCGATGAGATAGTATATCATCTTTTTCTTTTTCGTCGAAACACCAAATGGTTATGTCATGTCGATTTTCATTTAATAGAAGTGCAAGAGCCAAGCCCCATCCGCCAGCTCCTAATACTGTGACATTCATATAATCAGCTCCTTTATTTTGAGGTATCCGTTTTTGATTCGATACATTTATTCTTGGGGATCAATTTGTGATTCAGGACCTTTATTTTTGGCCCGGGTTTTAGACTCGGTACCGTTAATTATCCTAGCAATGTTAGAATGATGTCTAAAGATTGTGAGGCCGGCAATTACGCAACCTAAAATTACTGCTTCGCATGTGTATGGTCGGCCACGATATAAGAAATATAAGCATATAGGCACAGAACTGGTTAATAGCATGGAACTAAGAGAAACCATTCGAGTAAGTTTTAAACTAATATAAAAAACTATGGTGGAAATAATTCCGATCAATAAATTGATAGTATAGATTGAACCTACTGTAACTGCAACTCCCTTGCCACCTTTGAAGCCAAAGTATAAAGGATAACTGTGACCTATTATTGCGCCAATGGCTGCGTATAGAGCAGCGATAAGTTGGTGATCCCGAAAAATAATTCTAGCAATCAACACAGCTAAGGCCGCTTTTAAGAAGTCACAACAAAACACAGAGATTCCTATTCTTTTCCCATAAATTCGGATAACATTTGTGCTACCAGCGTTGCCACTACCTTGTTCTCTGATATCTTTACCGGCAAAATATTTACTGTAGATTATGGAGAATTGGATACTGCCTAGCAGATATCCAATAATTAACATGATAATTCTATACATCTTTGACCCCCTTTTCTCGGACAATGAAGTGAATAGGTGTACCCTTAAAGCCAAAGGCTTCCCTCATTTGGTTTTCGATATATCGTTGATACGAAAAGTGCAGTAAATTGCGATCATTCACAAATAGGATGAAAGTAGGAGGTTTTACGCTAACTTGAGTCATATAATAAATTTTAAGTGATTTACCTTTGTCAGAAGGCGGTTGATTTTGGCCCATGGCTTCAATTAGAACATCGTTTAAAAGACCGGTGCTAATGCGCAGGTTTTGGTTTTGAGAAATAACTTTGATAGTATCAAAAAGTTTATTAACACGTTGGCCGGTTAAAGCGGAAATGAAGGCACATGGTGCGTATTTCATGTAGGCCAAAGTATTTACGAGTTCTTTTGTAAATTGATTCATGGTTTTGTCGTTCTTTTCGATAGAATCCCATTTGTTAACAACAATAATAGATCCTTTTCCTGCTTCATGAGCCATTCCGGCGATTTTGGTATCTTGCTCGCTGATTCCGTCGTTAGCGTCGATTAATATTAGGACTATGTCCGCACGTTCAATGGCAGCGATGGTGCGTAAGACGCTATATTTTTCGATGTCCTCTTTAACTTTTTTCCTTTTTCTAACTCCTGCTGTGTCTATAAGAATATATTTTTGACCGTCGATGACCACTTCAGTGTCGACACTTTCTCGTGTTGTGCCTGCTATATCACTAACAATAACTCGTTCTTCACCTAAAATTTTGTTAACAAGAGAACTCTTACCTACATTAGGTTTTCCAACAATGGCAACTTTTATAGCTTCTTCGTCCTCGATTTCGACATATTCTTCTGGAAAATGAGAGGCTACTTCATCTAGCATATCACCTAAATTTAAAGGTTGACTAGCAGATATGGGGACTGGGTCGCCTAAACCAAGGCTGTAGAATTCGTAAACGCCCATGTGATATTTGTGCATATCATCTACTTTGTTAACAACCAAGACGGACGGTTTTTTAGATTTTCGGACCATGTTAGCGACATGCATATCGCTGTCCACAACGCCGGTTTTCACATCGACTAAGAATAGAATGACATCGGCGGTGTTGATCGCTATTTCGGCTTGTTTACGCATTTGGGACAAGATAATATCGTTGCTGTCTGGCTCAATCCCACCAGTATCGATGAGAGTAAACTTTCTATTTAGCCATTCTGAATCTGCATATATTCTATCTCGGGTAACGCCGGGCGTATCGTCTATTATAGAGATTTTGGCTTTGGCCAATCTGTTAAATAAGGTAGACTTTCCTACGTTCGGTCTACCTATAATTGCTACTACTGGTTTATTCATAAAATAAAAAATCCTTTCGGTTATGCTTTAGCATAAAAATATATTTTTGTTGTTATAAGCTTAATAAGTTTAGCCACATTGCGCCATCATTGTGTGGCATAATTTGAATTTTGGCATCTAAATTATTTTCTAATTCGTCGACGGTAATATTATCGAGGAAAATGTCCTCATCCATTTTAAGCATGTTATCAGCAATCAGGATGATCACATCGGTTAAATCCTTACTTTTTAATTCAGCTTCAATGTCTTGGGCGGTTAATAATCCGGTAACCGTTACTCTATCGCCAAAATAATTATTTGTAATTGAACAGACTTCGATTTCAATGTTAGGAAACTTATCTTTTATTAGGTTAACATTTTCGAGCATAAAATTATAGGCAATTACGCCAACCGGACAAATATATTTTACCTTATCTGAATGAGATGGATTGCCATCCAAATTATTTAAGCAAGAAATGAGTTCATGTCTAAATTTAGCAAGCATACCGACACCATTATCTATAACTGGAAAGTCTTCATAATCTAAATAATCGGGCAAAGGCAACTTGGCCAAGACGTAAAACTCATCAGCAGCAAAGACGAAGCGAGTATCCATTTTAAGTTGATAGAACTTTTGCCATTTATGGATAGTCTCTATAACAGCTTGGGCAGAAGATTGATCGAAGCTATCTAAGTTCGGCAGGCCATCACGGAATTTAGAGATTCCGACAGGAACGACAGAAAGAGATAAAATATTAGGAATGAAGCGACTAAGATCACGGATAGTTTGATCTAGGATTTGACCATCATTAATTCCTGGGCATAAAACAATTTGAGCATTAATCTGAATGCCGAGATCTAGGATTTTTTGAATATGTTCTAAAATAAGATGAGCGTTTTTGTGATTAAGAATTTGTTTTCTGACCTGTGGGTCGGTAGCATGAACGGAAACGTTGATGGGAGAGAGCTTATGTTGGGCCAATCTGAGATAGTCCGAATCGGTCATGTTAGTCAGAGTAATGTAGTTGCCGTATAAATAAGATAAGCGCCAGTCATCATCCTTAAAGTAAACGGTAGAACGCATGTTAGGCGGAAGTTGATCGATAAAACAGAAGAGACATTTATTTTGACAAGATTTAACTTTATCCATAAGATCGGAAGAGAAAATAAGACCTAAATCTTCATCCTCATCTTTTTCGATTTCTAAGACGAAAATAGATCCATCACTACTCTGTACTGTAATGTCGAGATATTCGGCTGCAATAAGAAAGCGATAATCGAAGACATCAACGATAGGTTGGCCGTTAATGTTTAGTAAGAAGTCACCCGGTTCTATGCCTAATTCATAGGCTATAGAATCGTCTAAGACAGCACATATTTTATGTTTTTTCATATTATAAATTCACCTTTTTATATTAATTTAGTTTATTGAAACAGCTTTGCCAACTTTGGCGATGAATATACATGGCACTTGCTTGGCTCTCCGACCTGGCTCTCCTTCTAGGAGAGCTGTCACGCAGTGACTGAGAGGTTAAGTAAGAATCTTTTTGCGAAACTAACTAAGAGTTAATTTTCTTAAGTTCCCATGTATGCACTTGCAAGTAGAGGTTGAGAGGTGTCACGAAGTGATTGAGAGATTGGAGAAGTGACAGGGTAATGACAGAAGAGCCGTCTATTTTATTTTAGCATATAATTCATCTATATCACCTACGAGTACTAATATTTTAGCGACTAAATCATAGACTTCAATGGGAATTTGGTTACCTATTTCTACCTCGGTCAATAAATTAACTAATTTTTTATCCTCGTAAACAGGTACATCGTGTGTTTCAGCCATGGATATTATATTTTGAGCTACGGGACCGCTACCTTTGGCGGTAATTTCTGGTGCATCGGAATCGGCCTTATAGGATAAAGCAACAGCTTTTTTCATAATGCGGAACCTCCTTGTATAAATAAAAAAAACTTCTTACAGGGTTAGTGTAAGAAGCTATGTAATAAATTATTCTTCAAATGCAGCTACTTCTTCGAAAGTATCTTCATCAGAAAGTTGGATCATTTCATATTTTTCTAATATAGTTTTTTGAATTTTATCTCTTGTTTCAGAGTTGATTGGGTGTGCTATGTCTCTGAACTCACCATCTAAAGTTTTGCGAGATGGCATTGCGATAAATTTTCCTTTGTCGCCTTCGATTACCTTGATATCATGTACAACAAACTCGTTATCAAACGTTACTGAAACAACCGCCTTCATCTTTCCATCCTTATTAATTTTTCTCACTCTGATATCTGTAATTTCCATTGGTAAAATCCTCCTATTTGGTTTTGTAATTTAGTGTCTATAATTGGTTTAAAATCACTGCAACGTGATAGGAGTATTTTACAACATATTTACGAAAAAATCAACTATTTTTCGAAAAAAAAATAAAAAAATTTAAATGCTTAATAAATCGTCATGTTTCAAAAATTAAACGATATGGTCTTTTCCAATAACCTTAATGTCATCAAGGGCTCCGATAACACGTTGGCCGCTGCTGACAAGTACGTTTTTATCCAAAATTGCATTTTCGACTATAGCGTCACGTCCTATGGTACATCCTTCCATGATAACGCTGTTTCTAATATAAGCACCTTCGCCGACAAAAACCTTTCTAGATAATACAGAATTTTCCACATTTCCGTTTATGATATCGCCACCGTTTAGAATACTATTGCGAACGCTACACTCTCGACTATATTTTACAGGTGGGTCGTCTTTTGCTTTTGTGTAAACATAAGATTTTTCTTCAAAGATCTCATATTTAATTTGCGGATTTAAAAAGTCCATGTTGGTTTCGTATAATGCTTTGATATTTTTTAGAGTTTTCCAATACCCATTAAACTTGTAGCCGTATATTTTTAGTCTTTTTCTATAGCGAATTATAATATCGTCTACAATGCTGTATCTACCATCGTTTGCTATTTCTTCTAATAAGGCAATTAGCAATTTTCTTTCGAAAACATATATACCTAATGAGATATTGTTGGATTGAGGTTCTAGAGGTTTTTCTTCAAAGTTTAGTAATCTTCGATTTTCGTCTAGTTCCATAACGCCATAGTTGCTTAAGTCCGCATTGTGATATTCTTGATATACAACAGAGATATCTGCTTGCTGGTCTATATGGTACTGTATAACATCACGATAATCAATCCTTAAAACATGGTCAGCTGGAGTAACGACAACGTAAGGTTCGGTACTTTTTTTCAAAAAGTGTAAATTTTGGTAAATAGCATCGGCAGTTCCCTTAAAAGAAAAGCTATCAGCATTTAGCATATCGGGAGTGAATAAGAAGATACCGCTATTTTTTCGGCCGAAATTCCACCACTTAGAAGAAGAGATGTGATCGGATAAGCTTCTTGTGTTATATTGAGAAATAACAGCTACCGATTTTATACCGGATTCGCTCATATTAGTTAAGGTAAAGTCAATTACTTTATAAGCTCCACCGATAGGCATCGCTGCGTTGTTTCTATGTGAGGCTAAAACACCTAGCCCATCTTTTTTTGATCCTGCTAAGATAATTCCTATGGCTCTCATTTTAATCCCCCTTCGATAATTAATGAACCACCGCTTTGTAAAGCATTATGTTCATAATGATGGTGTTGAGTATTACCGGCTACTTCGCAATTTTTCCCAATCCAAACGCCAGATGGAACATTAGTTTCAGAGCCGATGATAGATATTCCGCTGTTGTATACGTGAGGTTTATGATAATTTGGAATGTTGTCGCCTTCGCCGATAGTTACATTTTCGCCTATGACGCTGTTTTCAGAAACAATACATCTATATAGATGTGCTCCGCTTTTTATAGTTGTACCCTGCATTATGATACTATCCTTAATAACACAGCCCTGCTCAACTTTAACGTTCGGACTAATTATTGAGTTTTGAACGTCGCCTTCTATAGTACATCCTTTGGATATTAAAGCATGTGCTAAATTAGCCGTTGGACTTATATACTGAGGAGCTAGGTTATCCGAATTTGTATATATACTCCAGTGTACATCGTACAAATTAAATTCGGGCATTATATAAGATAATCCCATGTTTGCTTGCCAATATGCTTCTATAGTTCCGATATCTCGCCAATAAGATCTAAATGGGTAAGCAAAAAGAGGTGAACCGTTTTCTAGTAAATAAGGTAAAATATGTTTTCCAAAGTCACTGTCTTGGTGTACATTTTTGTCTTCTATTAATGCAGCCCGTAACTCTTTCCAACTGAATATATAAATACCCATGGACGCTAGATTGCTTTTAGGCTCTTTAGGTTTTTCTTCAAATTCTACAATTTTTAAATTTTCGTCAGTGTTTAATATTCCAAACTGAGATGCCTCTTCATAAGGAACTTCTATAACCGCAACCGAGGCCACAGCATTCTTTTCTTTGTGGTATTTTAGCATTTCGCTATAATCCATTTTGTAAACATGATCTCCAGAAAGAATTAATACATAATCTGGGTTGTAAGAATCTATATAACGAATATTTTGATATATTGCGTTAGCTGTACCACTATACCACTCGCCAGTGTTTCCATCCGACATAAATGGGGAAAGAACTCTGATGCCACCTTGAGATAAATTTAAATCTAAGTCCCATGGTATTCCTATTCCTATATGCGTAGTAAGCAGTAATGGCTCGTATTGAGTTAAAACACCCACCGTATCAATCCCAGAATTTACACAGTTACTTAAGGGAAAGTCAATTATTCTATATTTTCCACCAAACATTACAGCTGGTTTAGCAATTTTTTGTGTTAAAGCACCTAGCCTACTTCCCTGGCCTCCAGCCAGAAGCATAGCTATCATTTCCTTTTTAGCCATATATTAATCTCCTCTTTTTAAAAATTTATATGTCACTCTATCATATTATTAACTTTTTTACAAGGCTTTTACCCAGATTATTTTATTACTTTTGCATATGAAATATACATGAATTTGAAAAAAAAACGTGAAAAAGATGATTATAAAATTTTAGTTTCATGTTAGTTACAAATTAATTATTAATAAATAACTAAATTTATAATTATCTATTTGGTAATGTATATAAATTATGTTATAAAATTAAAAAAAGATTAAAGTGAAATATATTTACTAAATATAAAATAAGACTATTGGATAAGTTAGCATATACTGGGAACATTTTCTATAAAACTGTTTAAAGATTAGAATTAAAGGGTAAACTAGTACTAACAAATCAAATAAGGTATAATGTTTATCTGAAAAAGAACTTGCATATAATTTAAGTAAAAATGAGAAAGGAAAAAAAATATGTTAAATAAAAGTAAAATGCACATACATTTCATAGGGATAGGCGGAATAAGCATGAGTGGGCTAGCCGAAATAATGTTGACCCAAGGACACAAAGTAACCGGTTCGGACATGACAAAATCGGATATGACAAATCATTTAGAAAGTTTAGGAATAGAGGTAGGACTGCATTCTAAGGATAATATTAATAAAGACATTGATTTAGTCGTAGTGACAGCGGCCATTCATGAAGACAATGAAGAATTAATCTATGCCAAAGAACTAGGATTAGAAATAATGTCTAGGTCGAAGTTTTTGGGACATTTAATGGAAACTTATAAATATCCAATATGTATTTCCGGTACGCATGGGAAAACAACGACAACTTCAATGTTGGCCGATATACTGCTGCACAGCAAAAAAAATCCGACTATCACTGTAGGCGGTATTTTAGATTCGATTGGCGGTAACATTCATATTGGTGGGGTCAATTATTTTTTGACAGAAGCGTGTGAATACTGCAATAGCTTCCTTGACTTTAAACCTATAGTTGGTGTTATACTTAATATCGAAGAAGATCATATGGATTTCTTTAAGGATTTAGATCAGATAAAAGATTCCTTTTTTAAGTTCGCCAATTTAATTCCAAGAGATGGGTTATTGGTTATTGAGGATACGGCTTTAGCAAATACACCCCAAATCAAGCAAATAGCAGCACCAATCGAAACTTTTGGATTAAATGAACATGCTAACTGGTTTGCTAGCAATATACTTTTTGATGAAAATGCTCGGCCGAGTTTCGATGTCTATCATAATAATGAATTTCTTTTCAATTTAAAAATAGGCTTAACTGGTATGCACAATATTTTAAATACTCTTAGCATTATTGCAACTTGTAACTACTTAAATATAGATTTAAATTCTATTGCTGAGGAGTTAATAAATTTTTCCGGAGCTAGACGCAGATTTGAAATTTGTGGTAAAATCCATGACATAACCTTAATAGATGATTACGCACATCATCCGAGTGAGATAAAGGCAACACTAAATACTTTGAAAAAATATCCGCATAACAAGGTATATATTGTGTTTCAGCCACATACCTATTCACGGACGAAAGCTTTTTTTAGTGAATTTGCAGAAGCGTTGGGAACATATGGGCATATTATTATGACCGAAATTTATGTTGCTAGAGAAAGCAATCCGGGCGATGTAAGAGTAGAAGACATAGTAAAGTTGATGAAAGAAAAGGACGTAGATGCAATATATCTAGAAAGCTTCGATGAGATAACCAATCATTTATTAAGTATAGCCGAACCCGGCGATTTAATAGTAACAATGGGGGCCGGAAATGTAAATCAAATAATAGACATGATATTAGGAAAAATATAAGAAAAGATCAGACAAAAAAAAGATAGGGCCAGCTGAATTATTGGCTGGCTTAAAATGTCGCCCAAAATGAGAAGAACATACTTAAAATGAATAAGAATAAGCAATAGGAGATTTTTGAACGATGGAAACGATGAATATTCAGTTTACACCATTTAGGATTGGCTGTGTATATATACCAACTTGGTTTTTAGATACACAATTAAATAATATAGAAGAACAGCATTTGAAAATATATTTACTATTACAAAAAGCATCTCAAGAAAATGAAGCTTGGAATTTTGCAAAAATAGCATCTAAATTACAAGTCAGTTCACAAAAAGTTGAAGAAGTAGTCGACTATTTAAATAAAAAAAATATAATTCGAATGAACCAGAAAGATGATTTTAATTGTGAAATTACCATGAATGGTAATGATCTTAAAGTAGCCATGGAAATTACGTCCGATTCTGGTATGTTAGATGTATATGATATAAAGGACAAGCCGGAATATGGATACGCAGAAATAGATCGTTATAGAGAAACTGACAATAACACAGAGATTATCTTTAAAAAACTGGAAATATGCTTGGAAAGACCGGCCACATTCAAAGAACAAGCTGCTATTTTCAGTCTTTATGACTGGTTAAAAATGTCAGTTGAATTAATAGATTACTTATTAAACTATTGCGTGTTTACTAAACAAACGAAAAATATCGATCATATTACTTCAGTAGCTATCGATTGGGCTAACAACAAAATTACTTCGCTAGATCAAGCCGAGGCTAGAGTGGCCGATCCACATTTGTACGATTATATATTCAATTCGGATAAATCTACAGATCAAAAAGAAGTCGATTCAGATAATGAAAATCTAAAATTAATGTTATCCGATGACTATAAATACGAAGCTGAAGATTCAATTAAAATGGCCTTGTATAGAAAATTAGAAAACGCTTTCAGTAGACCTATAAAAACTCAAGAAATGGATATCGTTTTTAACGATTTTTATAAAAAGTTTGAAATGTCTCTAGATTTAATATACTATTTGTTAGATTATTGTCCCGAAGGTAAAAGAAACATAAAATATTTAGAAAAAGTAGCTATGACTTGGCACAGAAAGGGTATTAAAATCGTAGAGCAAGCCGAAGAATCCTTATCTATTACGAAAGAACATTATAGCATTATGAACGCTGCTGGTATTAGCACAATTTCGATCACAAAAACTCAACGTGAAATGATGGATAAATGGTTAGCCATGTTTCCAGTGAAAGCTGTTATATACCAAGCTTGCAAATTTATGGGCGAGACTACTCAGAAACCAAGCCTAAGATATTTAGATAAAATCTTAACAAATTGGAATAAAGAAGGAATTAAAAACGTATTCGATATTGAAAGGATAACTCAAGAATATAAAAAGAAAAAATCTGAGAAATTTGCAAAAAAGAATAATTATGTTATAAAGTCAGGTAATTTTACTAAAATGTTATCTCATGATTACGATTACGATCTTTTAATGGCCAAAGAAATAGAATATCATGAAAAACTTAGAACAGGACAAATATAAATGAAGAACAATAAAAATATAGATTATCAAAATATTATAAAAATTTTAGATCAACGACGTTTGAATAATATCAAAGAACAGAGAAAACTGCCTCCAAAAAGTAATGATACTATAAATTCAGGTAACTTGACTAAAATGTTATCTCATGATTGTAATGGCCAAAGAAATAGAATATTATGAAAACTTAGAACAGGACAAATATAAATGAAGAACAATAAAAATGTAGATTATCAAAAAGTTATAAAAATTTTAGATCAACGGCGTTTGGACAATATAAAAGAACAGCAAAAACGAATACGAGCAATATATGAAATAATTCCAGAAATAAAAAAAATAGATGATCAATTAAATGAAAGCGGGATAAAGTTTATAAAATATATGCTAGCTAATACAATAAATACAATAGAGCCAGTAGATGATATATCTAGAAAATTTAAAAAAAATAATGAAAAATTCGCAAAAGAAAAAGAAACATTATTAAAACAGCATGGTTATCCATCCAATCATTTGGATTTACAGTTTGTCTGTTCCGAATGTCAAGATGAAGGATTTAAAAATAATAAACCGTGTCAATGTTTTGAATATGAGTTATCTAAATTAAAGAAAACAAATACTATTGAAAGTCAAATAAACAAGGATGAAATTTTTGAAAATTTTAATTTTGATTTTTATGTTTATAGGCTGTATGAAGAAAACAAGGAAATACAAAAAGGTGATGGTACTGAAAATATCCAGGAAAGAAAAGAACCAATAGTAAGGTATCCAAGAGCTAATATAGAAGCAATTGTTAAAGATATGAGAAAATTTGCGAATGATTTCCCAGAATGTGAAAATGTAATTTTGATAGGTAAAGCAGGACTTGGAAAAACATTTTTATGCAACTGTATCGCTAATGAGCTAATAAAAAAAGGGTATACAGTTTTATATTTATCGGCCATAAATTTATTTAAACATTTTACTGATACAAGATTTAAAGATAAGATATCTGAATCTCAGGAAAAGTTAGAGAGGCAAATTTTTGAATCCGAATTATTAATAATAGATGATCTTGGATCTGAATGTATAACGAAGTTTGTTGTAACGGATTTCTTTAATATAATCAATTCTAGAAATTTGGCGCATAAATCAACTATTATTTCTACTAACCTGGAACTTAAGGAGTTGAAAGAGACATATTCGGACCGAATTTTTTCAAGATTATATGGCAGTTCTCAAATCCATTGTTTTTATGGTGAAGATATAAGAATTCAGAAAAAATACGGAAGATGAATAAACAATGATCACAAAAATAATTAAAAATAATACTGAAAAAAGATAAAAAAGCAATAGAGAAGATGGATATTTATTTTAGATTGATAATATCATGTAAAAAAGGAGGAGCTGCTATGTTTTGTGCTATAAAAATTTCAAAATCTGATCCAACGCCGCTATACATTCAGTTAGCAGATGAATTGGCCAGATTAATAGATGCAGGAGTATTACCATCGAAGACGAAGTTACCGACTATAAGGGCGTTGGCGAGCAAATTAAAAATCAATAGAGATACGGTGGTGAACGCATATAGGTTATTAGAGAGCAAAAATTATGTGATAGCCCATATAGGGAGTGGGACATATGTTGCACCAAGAAGTGACGTACACATGGATTTTAAGAAAGAATTAGTACCAGCTAGCAAGACATATTTTAGACGTGAATTATTTAAAGTAGATATTTGCAAAGAATTGATGATGAATATACTAGACAGTGATGGATGGGAAAGTTTTTATGATCCATTAAACAGAGAGAAGCAGTTAATAAGGATGACGATAGCCGAGTTTTTTAAGAGTGTCGGAGTTCATGTCAACAACACATCGGTTAGGTTGATAAAGGATACACAAAATTTCATATTGGAGTTAATTAAGCTATCGCCGAAGTCAGCAATTTGCGTAGAAAATTTTAGGGATATGGGTTATACCACGACGCTAAGTTATTTAGGATTTAAGGTTCTAGAAGTTCCAATAGAAAAAGAAGGGCTAAATTTGGAAGTATTAGAAAATCATTTAAAATTGCCTACAACATCATATGTGTTTATGAGTTCTTATAATCAAAATCCGACCGGAATAAGCTATTCTAAAGAAAATAAATTGGCTATTATAGCCTTATGTGAAAAGTACGATGCGTACATCATAGAGGATGGAACCTTTAACGATTTTCTATATAAAGGTTCCTTAGAAAGTTGCTATGATTTATGTAAAAGTGATCGAGTTATATTTTTGTTTAATTTCTGCAAATTATATCTTCCACACTTAGATTATAGCTTTGTTGCTTTGCCGGCTACATTGCAAAAGCGTTTAATTGATAATCTACAAATTAATATTACAGAGCGAATGATTAGATATTATCTAGAATCTAATAGTTTTGCAGCATTAAGAAGAAAATTGATAACAGAGTGTAATTTGAAGTTTAACAATTTATATAACCTTTTTCAATTTAGTTCTAATTTAAGAACTACTAGCACTAGTGGGCTGTTTTTCTGGTTTACGTTAGATCAGGGTAATGTGGATGATGTTATCCAAACTTTGTTGGAACAGAATATTGTTGTGTCGCCGGGTAGTTTGTTTAATTCTTTCCCAAATAACAATTTACGCTTATCTGTAGCGCCACTTTTAAATAGTGATATAGATACAATAATTAAAGCGTTGAGACAGCTTTAGGATTAGAAAGGTAGAAAACTTTGGAAATATTATTAGGTCCACTTGGTAGTGGAAAAACACATAGATGCTATGAAGAAATTATTAAAACGTTGAAAATGAATAAAAAAGACAAAATTATTATGATTGTACCCGATCAGTTTAGTTTAGAAGTAGAACTCGAGTTAGCTGAACGCTTATATCCGGGTTTACTCCTTGTAGAAGTTTCTAGCTTTAGTAAATTGGTTTATAAAGCCAATATTGAAATACCCATGCTAAACGAATTAGAACGGATAATGATTTTAAAAAAAGTTATTGAAGATAATCATAAAGAACTGAAGTTTTTTACTAAAAGTTACAATAAAGATGGTTTCATAGAAAAAGTTAATAATTTTTTGGTAGTCTGCGAAAATTATGGTATCAACGATTTCAAGGATGAAAATTTAAATGGTAATCTTAAGGATAAGTTAGCCGACTTAAGTAAAATAAATCATTGGTTTTATGATTTCATTAATACAAAATTTTTAACTATAGAAGGTAGCCTGCATGTCCTAATTAAAATTTTAATGAAGACGCAGGAATATAAGGATGCTTTAATAATTGTAGATGGATTTTACAGTTTTTCTAATGCTCAGGAGCAAGTTATTTTAGCTTTAAACTCCATGGCTCGGCGTATGATTATTACTTTACCTGTAGCTGACAACAATCAACCGGTTAATGAACATAATATTTATTACAAGAGCCTAAATACTTTAGCTAGATTCGAAAATAAAGTTAGAGTAATAAAAAAAGAGTTTATTAATAATATTCATTCTAATAAAAATATCGACATACTTTATATTCTCAATAATTACTTTTCGGCCCATAAAGTTGATATCCCACGCCATAGTAATAACGTCACTTTGATGGCGTGCAACAATTTAGAGGACGAAGTTGTTTTTGTAGCTCAAAATATAAAAAAATTTATCCGAGATAAAGGCTATAGATATAATGATATAGCAATAATTATGGGTAATATAAATTTATATAGAAGCCATATAACAACAATATTTCAAGAATATGAGATACCGTATTTTTTGGATGAAACAAGAAATATACAAGCAAATCCAGCTGTAAATTTAATTATAAATCTATTAGAAGTAATAGCTGGGCATTGGAATTTAAATGCGATATTAGCCTTTTTAAAAAGTGATATGCTACATGAAAAAATAACGGACGAAATAGAAGATAAAAAGGAACATAAGGCCGAACCTGAAAATAAATCTGCCCAAGGAACTACGGCCGAATTTGAAAATAAATTTGTCGAAGGAAGTACGACCGAATCTGAGAATAAATTTGCCGAAGGAAGTACGACCGAAATTAACAAGAATTTTACGATAGAAGATGTGGATTATCTGGAAAATTATCTATATGAACAGGGTATAAATTATAAGAGTAAATGGCTCAATGAATGGATTTATGCAGATAAAAAGTTTGATTTAAAAAGATTGAACGCTCTTAGACTAAGAATTGTTGAAATAATTACCGATGTGGAAAAAGATATATTGTCTTTTAACCATAAAGGAAAAATTACCATTTCTAATTTACTAGTAATAATATATAATTTTTTAGTTAGGATGCAAGTATCTGATACCATTAATGAATGGGCCGTCTATCATAAGCAAGCAGGCAATATAAGTTTGGAGCGTGAATATTTAAGCATTTACAAGACTATCATGAAAATTTTTGAAAGGTTAGTTGATATACTTGGCAATGAATATGTAAAAATAGCCACTTTTAAAAATATATTAAATACATGTTTTAGACATGAAAAAATAGCCATTATTCCAGCTACACAAGACCAAATAGTTATAGGCGAGTTGCAACGGACAAGATTACCCAACAAAAAGATTGTATTTTTATTAGGTTTAAATGACGGTGTTTTTCCTCAATATTCAATTAATGAAAGCATTTTTTCTGATATGGATTTGACTCATGAAATATTTACTAGCAACAAACTGTTATACGACTCTTTTGTTTATTCTAATTTTTATGGAACGGATTTAGAAATTTATGCAGCCATCACAAAGCCAAAAGAATATCTCTTGGCTTCTTATGCTATGGGCGACGATGAGGGCAAAATTACAAGGCCATCAATAGTTTTTACTCGTCTAGCAAAATTATTTAGAATGAATCCAGCTAAGAAAGAATCTTTTGTAAACAACATTTATACTAGCAAGCAAACAATGGGTGAATTGGGGCAAGTTATTAAAAATAAGAACATTCTCTCAGATGTTTATACGGATACACTGCGTTGGTATTTTGAAAATGAAAAAGAGACCATTATGACGTTATTAGAAAGCCTTTTTTACACCAATGATCAGAGTAATTTAAATTCGGATTTGGCTATAAAATTATATAGTAACAATAGTATATCTGTATCTAGGATGGAAAAATTCCGAAAATGTCCATGTTCTTATTTCATACAGTATGGATTACAAGTGGAAGATCGCAAGTTATTTAAATTTAAAACGCCAGATATAGGGACTATTTTTCACAGTGTATTAGAAATATACCCACAACTTTTAAAGCAGTCTAGCGAAACATGGACGAGTGTGGACATAGCCAAGCAAGAAGAATTAGTACATCAAGCTGTTCAGGAAAGCGTTATTAAGGCCAACACGAGAAAGATAGAAGGAGGGCAAACCAGATATCTTATTAAGAGAATAGAACATATGAGTAACAGAGCTATTTCAGCCATAAAATATCAGTTAGAAGCGGGGAAATTTGAACCTCAAGAATTCGAATACAAATTCGATGGACGAGTTTTACCACCAATAAATATAAATCTTGGCTACACTACATTGCACTTAACTGGTACCATTGATAGAATAGATATTTTTGTGATGAATGGAAAAGAATACGTAAAAATTATAGACTATAAATCCGGACAAACCAACTTTAATTTTGCAGAAGTGTTTTATGCTCTCCAACTTCAGTTACTCTTATATTTGGATGCTTATTTAAAGATTAATAAATCCGCCAAAGGCGCTGGTGTATATTACTTTAAATTGGATGCTTCGTCCGTAGATTATTCTCCAGGTAAAAGTCCGGAATACACCGAGCAAGCATTACTAAAAATGTTCAAATTATCCGGCCTTACTTTAGATGATCAGGATATTGCTAAGGCCATTGAGCCAAACTTGCAGAGTCAGATTATTGATGTGAAATACAAAAAATCCGGTGAAAGTTATGCCTCCTCTTTGGTTGCTACAGAAGAAGAATTTGATTCCATTAGAAAATTTATAATGCTTAAAGTTAAAGAATTAAGCCGGGAAATCCTAGAAGGAAAGATTAGCATAAAGCCTTATAAGTTAGGTAACAAAACCGGTTGCGATTATTGTAATTATCACAGTATTTGCGGCTTCGATCAAAATTTGCCAAATAATAATTACGATGTGTTAGAAAAAATATCGAAAAAAGAAGCACTGGATGAAATTCAAAAAATAACTTAATTGGATTATAATAAGAAATATAAGGGGCATTGTCTATGAGTTTTACAAAATCACAAGAATTAGCTATAAACATAAGGAAAAAAAATATATTAGTATCCGCAGCAGCTGGCTCTGGAAAAACAGCTGTCTTAACTGAAAGGGTTATAAAGCGCATCCTAGAAAAATCTCTTGACTTAGACAGATTTTTAATTGTTACTTTTACTAAGGCAGCCGCTAGCGAAATGAAAGAACGTATAGAAATAAAACTCTATAACGAAATTGCAAAAACTAACGATGCTCTCGAAATTCATTATTTGCAAAAACAAATAGGTCTCCTAGCCAAATCTTCTATCTCTACTATCCATTCATTTTGTGCTAGATTGATTAAAATATACTTTAATGAATTGAATTTAGAGCCTAATATGCGCACTGCTACAGAACAAGAATTTTTATTGATTCAAAATGAATCCATAAATGAAGTATTAGAAATTGCTTTTGAAGAAGGTAGCAGTCAATTTTATAACCTTTGCGATATGTATGGTAGCGTTAGAGGATTTGATATTCTAGCAAAAATGATACTGGATATTTATAAATTTTCTCAAAGTATTCCGTTCCCTAAAAAATGGTTGAATGATAAAGTTAATATTTTGCTGTCCGGAGATAACCAAATATTTGTGGACAGCTTAACGAATGAAATTGAGATGGAGATTGATGCGCTAAAGGATAGCTTCATCAAAGCAATTTCTTTAGCGAGTTTACCGGACGGACCCAGCCATTATTTAGCTGGCTTAGAAAGCAATTATGATAATTTATGCGCCTTAAAATTTGATTCTTTAACAGACTTAGTAGGTGGATTAATATCGTATAAATACGAATCTTTGTCTAGAAAGCGACCAAAATGTGATGAAAATTTAAGAAATACGGTAAAAGATATAAGTGATTCGATAAAAAAGAAAATAGAAATTTTACAAGATAATTATAGAGTAATAGTGGATGAAACGATTTTAAGCAAAACGAAAGAAATTGGTCTAGTATTGCAAGAGTTGGTCAGACTAGTTCTATCCTTTGACGAAAACTATTCTCAAAAGAAAATTGAGGCTGGGATATTAGACTATAATGATCTAGAACATTTTGCCATAAAATTATTGATAGAAGAAAAAGACGGGCAAATGCATTATACTTCTATAGCAAAAGAACTGGGCCAATATTATGATGAAGTTTATATTGACGAATATCAGGATTTAAATAATGTACAGGCCACAATATTAGAAGCCATAATATCGAATGGTTCCACTAGCTTTATGGTTGGCGATATCAAGCAGAGTATTTATAAATTTAGATTATCAGATCCAAAAATCTTTTTGAGAAAATACGCAACCTTTTATAAGGTTAAAGAAGAAGTTCAGCTGGCTGATTTAAGGATATCCGAGGAATTAGATGTAGAAGAAGATGTTTGTATTAATTTATCTAAAAATTTTAGAAGTAGAGAGTCTGTTATAAATGGAATTAATCTAATTTTTGAAAATCTAATGACCCCAGAAGTCGGCGATCTAACATATGATGATTCTCATCGTTTATATGTTGGCAACGATTATAATATGATTGTCAATGCCGACTTACCTGATTCTAGCATACAAAAATTGGATGATTCTAATTCACAAAAATGGAATGATGCTAACGCACCAAAATGGAATGAGTCTAGTGCACCAAAATGGAATGAGTCTAGCGCACAAAAATTGGACGAGTCTAGCGCACAAAAATTGGACGAATCTAGCGCACAAAAATTGGACGAGTCTAGCGCACAAAAATTGGACGAGTCTAGCGCACAAAAATTGGACGAGTCTAGCGCACAAAAATTGGACGAGTCTAGCGCACAAAAATTGGACGAGTCTAGCGCACAAAAATTAGATGATTCTATAGCACAAAAATGTGAGCTTCATATATTAGAATTTAATAATTTAGATCAATCCCTAGACCAATCTTTAGATCAAGTTCAGGATCAAGCTCAGGATCAAGACGAGGATATCGATAAATCTACGGCCGAAGCAAAAATGATAGCTCAAATTGTGAAAAATATTTTAGATGGTAATTCTAATCCAAAGATTGTTTATGATAATCGATTAGCCAATTATCGGCCAGTAGAAGCAAAAGATATTGCTATTTTAGTAAGATCTAAAAAAATTTCCCTAACTCTAGAAGAAGAATTAATTAAAAACGGCATCAATGCTTACGCTGAAGTTAGTAAATCGTTTTTTGAGGCTAGAGAAATTGAAATAATGATAAATTTGCTGAAAATTATTGATAACCTAAACCAAGATATTCCGCTTATCTCTGTTCTGCATTCACCTTTGTTTCGGCTAGATTTTAACGAGTTAACCAAAATTCGGACAAGTTCCAGTAACAATAGTTTTTACGATGCCTGTATTGCTTATTTAGAACAAAATGAAAATTCGGACAGTAAATTAGCTAAATTTTTTGCCTCAATAAAAGAGTTTCGAAAACTTTCTATTATGGTCAATGTTAGTGAGCTTATAAATCAAATATATTCGAAAACTGGATATCTACGATACGTTTCCATGTTAGATAACGGTGAAGTCAGAGCCGCCAATTTAAGGATATTAAAACAAAAAGCTATAGACTTTGAACAAAATGCTAAAGCCGGTCTCTTTCACTTTATAAACTTTTTGGACCATTTGGCCAAAGAAGATAAATCCTTTGAGCAAGCTAAGCTTTTGTCCGACCAAAATAATATAGTACAAATTATGAGCATTCATAAAAGTAAAGGCCTGGAATTTCCAATAGTCATATTAGCTAATACCCATAAAGCGTTTAATCAAAAAGAATTAACCGAACATATTTTATTCCATCATGAGCTAGGTATGGCTATTAAATTTCGAGATAGCACGAACTATATTCAGTATACTACTTTGCCTTATTTGGCTCTTAAGAATAAAATTAAAAATGAAAATATTTCCGAAGAAATGCGTATTCTTTATGTAGCTATGACTCGTGCTAAAGAAAAACTTATAGTAACCGGTGTTCATTCGGCTTTTAATCAATTAATCTACTCAGCCAATTTTGGGGATAGTGCAGATATCCTGACGGTGCGCAGACAGAATTCTTATTTAAAATGGATAGCTTTGGCCCTTTGTAAGTCTTCCGAAGTAATCCAAAATAATTTCTGGTCCATAAAGAAATGGACATTAAGTGATTTTAACGAGGAAATGGGCCAAAATGTAGAAGAACTTTCCTCCACTCATATTTTAGATCAGTTACTACAGTCTCCAGCCGGACCTTATAGTGCAGAAATATTTTCTAAATTGAACTATATATATCCTTATCAGGCTGAAACTATGTGGCCACAAAAAGTTTCTGTAACAGAATTAAAGGATAGTTTAAATCAACTTCATGAAGCTTATGTTCCTAAATTTATATCTGGCAAAACAGTTACTGGAGCAGTTCGGGGTAACATTATTCATAGTGTTTTTGAAAAATTAGATTATTTGAAGTATTTTACTAAGAGTGATATTTTGGCCAATTTAAAATTGCTAGTAGCTGAAAATAAGTTGCCGTCGGAAATTTTTAATATTATTAGCATTCCTCGACTAGTTGCTTTTGCTAACTCGCCCTTAATTGTTAGAATGAGAAACGTGGATGTTAGTTTTAAAGAGCAGTCTTTTTTACTAAAGCTCCAAACTAATGAGCATGGTAAACTAATTTCGGGCATGATTGATGCTTACTTTGAGGAAAATAATAAAATTATTTTGATTGACTATAAAACGGATTCTATCATATTAAATACAGAAGAAGAGATTATAGAAAAATATAAGGAGCAATTTAAATGGTACGCCCACGCCTTAGAAGAGATAGCACAAAAACCAGTTTCGGAAAAATATATATATTTATATGGTAAAAATAAGTTTATTTCTCTATAAAGAGCTATATGTTTATCTAAAATCATTTTGCAAAATATTGAAATTTCGCTATATCCATTGAAAAATTTTTCGAAACAGGTTATAATTTTTTTGTTACAAATTTAAATGAGTAGGTGAAATTCTATGAAACAATATGAATTAATACAAAGAATTAAAACTTCTCAACCACGGATGAGTAAGGGACAGAAATTAATTGCAACTTATATAATAAATCATTATGAAAAAGCAGTGTATTTAACCGCATCTAAATTGGGACAAATTGTTGGTGTAAGTGAGTCGACAGTAGTCCGATTTGCCACTGAATTAGGATATGATGGTTATCCAAAATTTCAGGCTGCTTTGGTTGAATTAGTGAAGAGCAAATTAACTGCTATGCAGAGAATTGAAGTGACACACAATAGAATTGATAAGGATCATGTATTAAAAAGTGTATTGCAAATAGATGAAGAAAGAATTCGAAGTACTAATAATAATTTTGATGAAGAAGCCTTTAACAAAGCTGTCGAAGCTATTTTAAGTGCCAAAACTATTTATATTTTAGGGGTAAGAAGTTGCGCAGGGTTAGCTACATTTTTGCATTTTTATTTAAATATAATGTTTGAAAACGTTAAGGTAGTAAAAACTAACAGTATTAGTGAAATCTTTGAAGTTATTCATAGAATCAACGATAAGGATGTTATTATTGGGATAAGCTTCCCACGCTATTCTAAGAGAGTATATAGATCGTTAGAATATGCAAAAACTAATGGAGCAACCGTAATAGGTATTACCGATTCTCATATAGCGCCTATAACAGAATTTTCAGATCATTGTTTAATTGCTAAAAGTGAAATGATTTCTTTTGTGGACTCCTTAGTAGCTCCTCTGAGCATAATAAATGCTCTGATTGTAGCACTTAGTTTAGAAATAAAAGATTCTTTAGAAGATAGCCTGGATAGTTTAGAAAAAATTTGGGCCGAATACGAAGTGTATGATGATACGAAAGATTTTTTTAGAGATAACCTTTAATTAAGATAATTTTTAATTGAGATAATTTTGAATTGCAAAAATACTAAATTTTCATTGGAGGCTAAAATGATAATAGCAATTGACGGTCCAGCTGGTGCAGGAAAAAGTACTATAGCAAAAGAAGTGGCTAAAAGATTACAATGGACATATATAGATACTGGAGCGATGTATAGAGTAGTAGCGTTGGATGCTATAAACAAAGAAATTGATTTAGCCGATATAAATAATATAATCAAAGCAGTGGATAACATACAGATAAAGATAGCACACATTGATAGAAATCAGCATATATTTTTAAATAATAAAGATGTATCTCAGGAAATTCGTTCTAACGAAATATCCCAGGCTGCCTCGACAGTAGCTACAATACCCGAAGTAAGAAATAAATTAGTTCAGTTACAGCGTCACTTGGCTAAAGAGCAAAATGTAGTTATGGATGGTCGAGATATTGGCACCATTGTATTGCCAAATGCAGAGATTAAAATTTTTTTGACTGCTTCTTTAGAAGAACGGGCCAAAAGAAGGTTTAAAGATCAAAAAGAAGACTCTAGCAAGCTTTCTTTGGATCAGATTATGAAGCAGATTAATTTTCGAGATACTACAGATGCTAATCGAGTCGCATCACCTTTAATACAAGCAAAAGATTCTATATTGATAGATACATCTGGTTTAACCATTGATATGGTGATAGAAGAAATTTTAAAATTAGTAAAAGAGAGGCTATATGTTAATTAAATTAGCAAAAAGTGCTGGATTTTGTTTTGGAGTAGAAAGAGCAGTAAATTTAGCTTATTCTAATGCACACCTAAGTAATATTACTACTCTAGGACCAATAATTCACAATGATTTTGTTACCAATGATTTAAAAGAAAAAGGAGTAAGCATTGTAAATGAACTTACTCCTGATTTAAAAAATGTAATAATTCGTTCTCATGGGGTTGGTCAACAAATTTATACACAAGCAAATCAATTAAAAATAAATTTAATAGATGCAACTTGTCCTTACGTAGCAAAAATCCATAAATTAGTTAAACAGCATATGGAATTAGGGCACAGTATTATAATAATAGGTGATAAATATCATCCAGAAGTTGTTGGCATTAATGGATGGGCTAATAATTCTGCTATTATAATTAAAGAGGATACGGATAAACTTATTGATAAACTAGAACTTAATAAAAGCTACTTTATGGTGGCTCAAACAACTTATAAGCAAAAAATTGTGGATAATATAATTTTAAAATTAAATTCTAAAAATATCACTTTTAAATATATCCACACTATTTGTTCCACAACCACAATGCGTCAACAAGAAGCTAAAAATTTAGCTAAACAGGTTGATAAAATGATCGTTATTGGAGGTAAGCATAGTTCAAATACAAAAAAATTATTTGAGGTTTGTTTGGATCAATGTAAAAATTCGATATGTATAGAAAAATTTTCAGAATTGACAGATATAGAATTTAATAAAAATGATAAGATAGGTATAACTGCAGGAGCATCTACTCCGAAATATATAATAGATGATGTTATAGCTTATTTAAATGATAGAATTAAAGGGGAGATTAGTAATGGAATATAGTCAATTTATATCGGAATTTTATTCATTTTCTAAAATCGATTTGAATGCTTATAAAGAAGGTCAAATGAAGCGACGAATCGATTCACACATAAAGAAATATGGAATAAATAGCTACCGAGAATTTTTAGCATTATTAAAAAAAGATAATAAAGTCTATGAAACTTTTTTAGGATATTTAACAATAAATGTTTCGGAGTTCTTTAGAGATCCAAGGCAATGGTTAACCTTAGAAAAAGAGATTTTGCCCAAACTAATAGATCCGAATAAAACTTTTAACGTATGGAGTGCAGCGTGTTCAACGGGGGATGAACCGTATACCCTAGCTATATTACTTACTAAAATGATTCCGTCTAATCGATTTAAAATAACAGCAACTGATATAGATAAAGAAATTTTAGAAAAAGCAAAAAAAGGTCTATATCCAGAAAAGCAAATGGCTAACATAACACCAGAAAATAAATCTAAGTATTTTAAAAAGTGTTCGGACGGATACATGATTAGTGACGAGATAAAGACAAAGATCGAATTTAAACAGCATAATTTATTAAAAGACACTTATCCTATGAACATAGATTTAATAGTTTGTAGAAATGTTTTAATATATTTTACCGAGGCAGCAAAAGCTGAGATTTATACTAAATTTAGTAGGTCTCTTGCTGAAAAGGGTATTTTATTTGTCGGTAGTACAGAGCAAATTATAAATCCAATTGACTATGGTTTAAAAGCAAGAGAATTATTTTTCTATACAAAATCGTAACGCTAAATAACCTCTCTTTTTTGAGAGGTTTTATACTTATTATCCTTTTTTAGCTATACATAATATAAAATATATGGTAAATTATTCAATGTAAGGAATTTTATAGAACAATTAGGTAATTCATGTAAATATAAATATTCTATTTCACAAATATAAAAAATTATGCTACAATAAAGGAGTGTTATATAATGAGAAAAAAAGTTTCGTTGTCTACACAATATAGTTATTATACTTATAAGAACAAAAAAAATTATAGAAAAAAAATGATGATTATAGCTGCTATCTTAGGTTTTGTACTAATTAGCTATACTATCATTGTGTATAATGAGAATAATACTCGCCCGAGTTTAGATTTAGCAAATTATTTTCCTTTAAGTAGTATCGGAGATTTTGAACAAAATTCGTTAGCCTTCGATATTCATAAAGAATCGCCAAATATAAAAGGACTCTATGTTCCCGCACATAAAACTTATAATATTGATAATCTTATAAATATTGCTAACCAAACTGAAATAAATAGCTTCATTATAGATGTAAAAGACGACATGGGCTATTTAACTTTTTCTAGTGATAATAAAGCTTTATTAGAAGTTAGGAGTATACGTAAAATTCCAAAAATTTCTGATATAAATGCTCTTATGGATTCTTTATACAAAAATAATATTTATCCTATAGCTAGAATAGTAACCTTTAAAGATAATATTGTAGATACAAATTTTCCGGAAAGAATGATTTTAGATTCAAACGGAGATGTCTACGAAACCAAAACAGGAGAGACATGGTTAAACCCATATGACAAAAGGAATTGGGAATATTTATTAGAAGTGTGTAAAGAAGCTATAAAAGTTGGATTTAAAGAGATTCAGTTTGATTATATCCGGTTTCATGAATCCATGATTGGCGACAAAGTATATATACCAGGAGAAAAAGATATAACTAGAATAGAAATAATAAATGAATTTTTAGATTATATAATAGAGCAATTAAAACCTTATGGAGTCCAAGTGAGTGCGGACGTATTTGGAACAATAATTACTAGCCATATCGATGCTAAAGTATTAGGGCAGGATTATAAAGCTTTTATAAAACGTTTGGATGCAGTGTATCCTATGATTTATCCATCTCATTATGCACCGGGTTCGTTTGGACAAGCCAATCCAGATTTGAATCCTTACGAAGTAATTTTAGGGGCCTTAAAAGCTTCTAGTGATGTTATTCGGCAAATACCATTAGAGGATAGAAAAGCAAAAATTATTCCTTATCTTCAAGATTTTACAGCCACTTGGATAAAGCCTCACCAACCATACGAAACACAACAGCTACAAGAGCAAATAAAAGCTGTTTATGATTCTATTCTTACGGATTGGGTCTTTTGGAATGGTGCCGCTATTTATACCAAGGAAGCATTTTTAAAACAAGAAAATAGATAGAAAATAGATAGAAAATAGATAGAAAATAGATAGAATTAAAATAAGGCGGAAAGGATTTAGCATGATTGATAAAGACAAAATTATTTTGATGTCAAAATTAGCAATTCTAGATAGTGATCCACAAATGAAACAATCTAGAAAAATAGCTGCTAAATATTCTAAAGATTTTATTTATGTAAAAAATTTATGGACACAAATCTTTATTTCTATAATGTTAGTGGTTATTATAGCAATACATGTTTTATGGCGTATACAATACGGTATGCAATTTCCCAGTTCTATAACAGAAATGTTGGATATTGCTATTCCTTATGTTATAGTAATTTTTAGCTTAATTATTTTTTACACAATATTATCGACTTTAGTATATAAAAAAATGTATCGTAGAGCAACAATGAAAATAGCTAAATACGATAAAATTATGGATGAGTTAAAGAATTTAAGCACGGGGGAGGAAATAGCGTATGAAAAGTTTTTTGCGTCTTAGATCTAGTCTTATAAGCATTTACAAAAATAATGAAATAATTCTAAATATGTTAG
This sequence comes from Candidatus Epulonipiscioides saccharophilum, assembly GCA_002007295.1. GTDB lineage: Bacteria > Bacillota > Clostridia > Lachnospirales > Cellulosilyticaceae > Epulonipiscioides > Epulonipiscioides saccharophilum. The sequence continues at coordinate 35,974 of LNZM01000113.1, forward strand.
CAAAGTTTGTGATTAGCTTTATATGTTTATTATCTGTAAACAGTATAGTAAATTTTTCAGGACACGGTATTCAGTCTATCATAGTATCGGTATTTATCGGTTTAACATCTCTTATATTACCAATGTATGTTATGTTAATAGTAATGATGGGCTTAGTAATATTGGTCGCAAGTTTATCCGGTCTTATTTTAAGTGCAGTATTATCAGGTATAGCTGCAATGATCTATATATTATACATTAGGCTATTTAAAAAAGAAGCAGTAATAATAATGTTAACAATATTATTATTGCCGACTACCGGAATATATTTAGTAGTATTGATAAGTCCATTATTTTTTGGGATAGGGGGAATTGGTGCTATATTCTGTGGTGGGATATTATATCATATTTTAAAAATAATGCCCACTTTAATAAATACAGCCTTTAATAGCGGCTTAAAATTAGATACTATATTTGCACAAATAGATGTTATCCTAACTTATATTCTGGGGAGAACGATTTATGATCAAAGATTTTTGGCTACTATGGCCATTTTAATGGTTGTCTTTTTAGTAGTTTACCTAATAAGAATATGGACTATTGATTATGCATTATACATTGCCGTATTTTGTGGTGCGGTAACCAATATTTTAGGATTTTCAGTAGCGCAAATAATGATAGACGTAGATTTAAACTTACCGATTATGGTTGGCTCGACTGTTATATGCGCTTTAGTGGGATTTTTTGTATCATTTATGTCTAGAGTTTTAGATTATAATAGAGCGCAGGTGGTTCAATTTGAGGATGATGAAAATTATTATTTTGTAAAAGTGATACCAAAAATAGAGTTGTCGCCTAAACGAGATAATCTTTATCCGTATTCTGCTATGGAGACTATGGACGATGACATTATTATAGAAATTTGATCCATGCAAATTTAATTTTAAATTAGTCACTTTTTTTAAGTGGCTTTTTTTTTTGCTATTTTTGATTTTCATGATAAAATCTATAAACTTTGTGGTATAATAAAAACGAACCACCCTAGATTAAAAAATATAACCAAATAAAATTATCAACAAGTCACGAAGGGGCGAATTATGAATTGGGATTTTTTGACTTCAACGCTAGAACAAGTTTCATTTTTTAAGATACCCCACATATCATTTAAAGACCTTATCGATATATCAATTGTAGCGTTTGGTATTTACAAAATTATAATGTGGATTAAGGATACTCGCACTTGGGCGGTTTTTAAAGGTGTTGTAATCATTGTTATAGCTTCTTTATTTGCATATTTAATGGAATTACACACGTTATCCTTTATCATTAGTAATACCATAACAGTTGGGGCAATAGCTATAGTAATATTGTTTCAACCCGAGTTACGACGTGCTCTTGAGCAATTAGGTCAAGGAAATTTATGGGGGAACACTATAATCAACGAAAAGGAAGGTCATTTATTAAATCAAGAATCAATTGCTCATATAGTGAAGGCTAGCATGCAAATGGCTAAAGTAAAAACTGGAGCCTTGATTATTATTGAAAAACAGACAGTACTTACAGAGTATAAGAGAACCGGCATTGCTATAGATGCTCTTATAAGCTCACAATTACTTATAAATATTTTTGAAAAAAATACCCCTCTACATGATGGAGCAGTAATTATTTCGAAAAATAGAATAGACGCAGCAACTTGTTTTTTACCCTTAAGCGACAGCTTAGCTATAAGTAAAGATTTGGGCACAAGACACAGAGCAGCTATTGGTGTTTCGGAGCAAACCGACGCTATTGTTATTGTTGTATCCGAAGAAACTGGGATAGTATCTTATATAAGAAACGGTAGCATAAGGCGCAATTTAAATGCAGATGGATTAGCCAAAGTTTTAGAAATAGATATGAATAGAAAAGGTCAGCCTAGAAAGATTAAGTTAAGGAAAGGAAAGATTAAGAATGAATCGTCATAATTTACATTGGAAATTACTTTCTATACTCTTAGCAATGTTTTTATGGCTCATAGTAATTAATATTCAAAATCCAGTTATAACCGAGAATATTAAAAACGTCAAAGTTGATATTTTAGGCCTGAATCAAGTAGAAGCTAAAGGTCATGTTGTTAAAGATGGCGATCAACTTCATAATCTTGCTGTAGACATTAATATTAAGGGTCAACGACTGGAAATAGAAAACTTTTTGGCCGAAGGAGTTAATGCTCTTAGAGCAAAAATTAATTTAACTCCATATGTTCAAGAATTAGTAGATAACTCTGGGCTAACTGAAAGACTTGTAGAAATAGAAATTGATAATCTGCCCGAAGATATTTTTGTAGAAGACTATGAACCTTCGGCTGTTTATATTGTTTTCGAGTCAGAAAAAACAGAAGTATTTGATATTATTTATAACATAAATGGTAAGGAAGATAGTCAATATATGACCCTTGACCCTATCATTAAAACGAAAGAAATTGAAATTGTTGGACCGGAAAGTATTGTAGATACAATTAAAAATGTTGTTGTCGATATTAATATTAATGACTTCGCTAAAGATCCTCTTGTTATGGATTTACCAGTTTTTGCCTATGACAAAGATGGGAACGAAGTAATCGGTATTACTAAGTCTAGAAATTATGTAGAGGTTATTTTGCCTACTGGAAAGAAAAAAAGTGTCCCATTAGTTGCTCAGTTTAATGGTAAACTTCCGACCGGATATACGTTAACTAATATCATTATAACTCCAGCTGAAATAACTATAGTTGGTAATGAAGATATAATTAATGATATTGATTCTGTAAAATTAAATAGCATATTTTTAAGTAATATTATAGAAAATACAACAAAACAGGTAGATTTTCTTCTGCCAGAAGGTATAGAATATATTGATAAAATTGATCCAAAAGCTGTAGTAACTATAGAAGTTCAAAAAACTAATGTTTACGAATTTGAAGTAGATGTGGACGACATAAAATTAAAGGTAATAGCTCCAGATAATATAAGTTATGATATTTTAGATGACTCCGTAACCTTAAAGTTAAGTGGTACGGCCGAAGCTATCCTGGATTTTAAAACAGAACAATTAGACGCAACTTTGGATTTATCTTATGGAAAACTTGGTAAACATGAATTTACTTTGAAAATTCCAGTTGCACAAGAATTAGAAATAATAAATTCACCTTCTTTAAATGTATTAATAGAACAAGTCGAAGCCGAAACCCCTTATGAAGATCCTGCTTATATCGATCCGGTTTATATTAATCCAACTTACATTGACCCGAATAGAAATGACAAACAAAAATAAATATTACACTAAATCCTCGAAAGGAATAATAAACCAAAATTAGTATTACACTAAATCCTCGAAAAGAATGATAGATCAAAATCAGTATTACACTAAATTTTCGAAAGGAATGATAAACCAAAATCAGTGTTACACTAAATCCTCGAAAGGAATGATAGACCAAAATTAGTATTACACTAAATCCTCGAAAGGAATGATAGACAAAAATCAGTATTACACTAAATCCTCGAAAGGAATGATAGATCAAAATCAGTATTACACTAAATTTTCGAAGGGAATAAAAAACAAAAATAAGTATTACACTAAATGTTTGAAAGGAATGAAATGAAATGCCGGATTGCCCTGTAGAAACTACTATAACATTAATTGGAGGTAAATGGAAAATATTGATTCTTAGAGATTTATTTTCTGGTACCAAAAGATTCGGTGAATTAAAAAAAAGCCTAAAAGGTATTTCCTCAAAAGTTTTAACAACACAGTTAAGAGATCTGGAAAATGGTTTATTGATTAGACGAAAAGTATATCCGCAGGTCCCGCCAAAAGTTGAATATACGTTGACTGCAACTGGAGAAAGTTTAAAACCTATTTTAGATGCTATGGCTCAGTGGGGACGAAATTATGAACCAAGTAGAGAAGAGTAGCATATAAATATAAGATGAAGATATTTTATATTTTTATATTTTTAGGTTTGACTTATAGCTAAAAATTGAAACAGTATAAGAAAGGAAGGATTGAATGGGTAATTTATTTGGAACAGATGGAGTAAGAGGAATTGCAAATTTAGAATTAACAGGAAGTTTAGCTTTTCAT